>JAJZHS010000309.1 GCA_021798395.1 Pseudomonadota bacterium | reverse complement strand
CATCGCGCTGGTGTCGTCGCTGATGGCGGCCGACGCGGTCGCACGCCGCCGGCTGCGCGTGCTCGACGGCTACGGCAGCCTGGCGCAGGATCCGCTGTGGATCGCTCGCGCCGAGCGCGGGGTGCGCTCCGAACTCGTGCTCGCGGTGTACGCGCACCTGTGCGCGATGGGCGACGCCGGCCGCGTCGCGGGCGGTGAAGGATCGCGCGTGGCCTAGGCGTGAAGGATGCCGCCGCGGCCCCGGCTGCGCCGGCAGTTCCGTCGGCGCGGTCGAGGCGGCGGCGTGGATGCGCACCGCTGCCCCGTTGCATACGGCGCAAAACCGTCGATTTGTCGGCTCGATTTGTCGGCACGATCTGTCGGCTCTACTGGGGGGCGCCGCGGGCTGCGGCCTTGCCCGGCTGGGGCGCCGCCGGCGCCGGCGCGCGCACGTTGATGACGCGGCAGACGTGGCCGGCGGCGTGCGCCTGCCAGGGGCCCAGGCCCGAGCGCGCCGTGGCCGGCGGCGCCGCGCGCTCGAACTCGGCGCACAGCTCGAAGCTGCCGCTGCGTCAGGCGCCCTGGTCGCGCATCGGACCGAGCACGCGATAGCCGAATGCGCGCCGTGTCGCGGGGTCGCGCGCGGCGGCCGCGCAGTCGGCCTCGCGCGCCGACCCGAACAGCGCATCGAGCGACGGCGGAAGCTCGCCGCCGTCGCGCGCGTAGCGCTCGATGCAGCTGGCGAGCCGGGTCAGGCGCAGCGCGCGAACCACCAGCGCATGACCAGCACGTAGCCCGGCAGCGCGATCAGCAGCGACGCCATGGCGCGGTGGATCGAACGGTCCAGCGACGGCGCGTCGGCGTGGCCGAGCGGGTCGGGGAAGGCCTTGTCCGCCAGGCCGAAGCCGAGATGGATGAGCGCCCAGGCGACGATCCCCAGCAGCGCGATGCCGAACAGGCTCATGCCCACGTCGAGCGCGCTCGACGGCTGCAGTCCGGCGCCGGCACGCGCCGGCGCCGCCGGTGCGCCGAGCCCGATCAGCGCGTCGCGCAGCGCATGCCGGGCCTGCTCAGGGTTCCAGCCGAGCAGCGCCAGTTCGGCTTCGATCTGCGCGCACGACGCACCCGCGCGCACGCGCACGCCGGCGTACTTTGCCAATTCATCCATTGTTCACCTCGCCGAAGCCGCACGGAACGTAGGATGGTCAGATTCAGTCGCCGAACGAAAGTTCAAGTTGAGCGAGCTTGCATGCCCGAAGAATTCGTGTCCGCTTAGGGGAACCGAACACAAAAAACCGGCGCGACGCCGGGTCGGAAAGGGTGTGGAGGTTGCGCGATGCAGTGCGGAGGTGACCTGTGCGCGTCACCGGCGGCGTGGTGATCGTGTTCGATGCGGCCCCGCAGTTCGCCGCCATGCTGCGCGCCGCGCCCGCCCGCAGCGGCTTCACCTGATGTCGCCAGGCCCGCTGGTCGACGCGCCGGTCTTGCGCCGCCGCGCCGCCTGCGGCGGCTCCGGTGGCGCCGACAGCAGGGCGCGTACACCACGCACATCCTCCGGGGTCGCCGGGTTGTAGACCACCATGCCCAGATCGGGCCGGCCGTCGACCGCGAACGCCGAATACTCCAACGCAATCCGGCCCAGCTTAGGATGTTGCAGGTGCTTGACGCCTTCGCCGTGCACACCCACGTCGTTTTCACGCCAGAGCGCCTCGAACTCCGGACTCACGCGGCACAGATCATCGACAAGTGCGCTGACTTCGGACACGGCACCTGCACGCGCCACATCGGCCCGGAATGCGCCGACGACGAAGCGGGCGATCCCGGGCCAGTCGTGCTGCGCGGCGCGAACCCGCGGGCTGCCGAACATCAGCCGCAGGATGTTGCGCTGCTCCGGCGCGAGCTTGCCGTAATCGGTCAGCACCACCGTGGCGGCGCGGTTCCAGGCCACGACGTCCCAGGTGGCGGTCTTGATCAGCGCGGGGCTGACCTCCATCGCGTCGAGCAGGCGTTGCAGCCGCGGCGAGACGCCCCGCGCCGCCGTGTAGCGCACCTCGGGGAAACGCCCGAGCCCGAGCAGGAAAACATGCTCGCGCTCGACGTCGGTGAGCATCAGGGCCGACGCGATGCGGTCGAGCACCTGCGCCGACGGCGCGCCGCCGCGACCCTGCTCGAGCCAGGTGTACCAGGTGGGGCTGATGTTGGCGCGCTGGGCAACCTCCTCGCGTCGCAGGCCGGGCGTGCGCCGGCGCGCCGCTGCGAAACCGCAGGCGGTCGGGTCGATGCGCGCGCGCCGGTCCCTGAGGTAGGTGCCGAGGCGGTTCCCGGGATCGGTGGGCTGGGTCATATTGGAATCAATACCAGGATAACGTCACTACTTCAACCGGATGATTCCCCGCTCCAAAATCCCTCCATCACCAGATTGCGGAGCGATTCCCATGCGTGTATTCGTCACTGGAGCGACGGGTTTCATCGGCTCGATCCTTGTCCCCGAACTCATCCAGGCCGGCCACCAGGTGCTGGGCCTGACCCGTTCCGACGCAGGTGTCCGGGCGCTGGGCGCAGGGGGCGCCGAGGCGCATCGCGGCGACCTCGCGGACCTGGACAGCCTGCGGCGCGGCGCGGACCGTGCGGACGGGGTGATCCACTGCGCCTTCGACCACGACTTTTCCAGGTTCGTCGCCAACTGCGAGCAGGATCGTCGGGTCATCGCTGCGCTGGGGGGCGTGCTCGCGGGCTCCGGACGGCCTCTGGTCATCACCTCGGGCACCGGCATGGGCCAGCCCGCGCCGGGACAGTTCGCGGCCGAGGACGTGTTCAACCCCGAACACCCGAATCCGCGCGTCGCCACCGAACTGGCCGGCGCCGCGCAACGCGATGCCGGTGTGAACGTCTCCGTGGTGCGCTTGCCCCAGGTGCACGACGTCACGCGCCAGGGCCTGATCACTTACCTCGTATCCATGGCGCGCGACAAGGGCGTTTCGGCCTTCGTGGGCGAGGGGCACAACCGCTGGCCGGCGGCGCACGTGCGCGACGTCGCGGCGGTGTTCCGGGGCGCGCTGGAGCGCGGCGAACCCGGGGCGCGCTATCACGCGGTGGCCGAGCAGGGCATTGCGATGCGCGATATCGCCGAGGTCATCGGGCGCGGCCTGAAGGTGCCGGTGGTCGGGCTGTCCGTGCAGGAAGCATCCGGGCACTTCGGCTGGCTCGCGATGTTCGCCGGCCTCGACATGCCTGCCTCCAGCGCATGGACCCGGCAGCGGCTGGGCTGGACGCCGCACGGACCCGGGATGCTGGACGATCTGGAAGCGGCGACGGCATGAGCGCCCCAGGGCCGGGCTGCGCCCAGCCCGCCCCCCGGGGGGGTCGAGAAAACTTGGGGCGGCCCTGCGTTTTCTCAA
>JAJZHS010000308.1:2649-3406 GCA_021798395.1 Pseudomonadota bacterium | reverse complement strand
GCCGCGCCGTGCACCGCATCGTGCGCGGCGACGACGACCGCCTGCTGCTGGTCATCGGCCCGTGCTCGATCCACGACCCGGAAGCCGCGCGCGAGTATGCCCAGCGCCTGGCGCCGCTGCGCCGGCAGCACGCCGGAGAGCTCGAGATCGTGATGCGCGTGTACTTCGAGAAGCCGCGCACCACGGTGGGCTGGAAGGGTTTGATCAACGATCCGTACCTCGACCAGAGCTTCCGCATCGACGAGGGCCTGCGCATCGCGCGCGAGCTGCTGATCGACATCAGCCGGCTCGGAGTTCCTGCCGGCAGCGAATTCCTCGACGTGATTTCGCCGCAGTACATCGGCGACCTGATCGCGTGGGGCGCGATCGGCGCCCGCACCACCGAAAGCCAGGTGCACCGCGAACTGGCCTCCGGGCTGTCGGCCCCGGTCGGGTTCAAGAACGGCACCGACGGCAACCTGCGCATCGCCATCGACGCCATCCTCGCCGCGCGCCGCGAGCACTCGTTCCTGTCGGTGCACAAAAGCGGCCAGGTGGCGATCGTGCAGACGCGCGGAAACAAGGACACCCACGTCATCCTGCGCGGCGGGCGGCAGCCGAACTTCGACGCCGCCAGCGTGCACGACGCGTGCGCCGAACTCGAGGCGGCCAGGCTCGAGGGGCGGGTGATGATCGACTGCTCGCACGCCAACAGCGCCAAGCAGCCGGCGCGCCAGCTCGACGTGGCGCGCGACATCGCGGCGCAGATCGAGGGCGG
>JAJZHS010000308.1:0-2639 GCA_021798395.1 Pseudomonadota bacterium | reverse complement strand
CGGGTGTTCGGCGTCATGGTCGAGAGCCATCTGGTCGGCGGCGCGCAGAAGTTCACGCCGGGCAAGGACGATCCGGCCGCGCTGGTCTACGGCCAGAGCATCACCGACGGCTGCCTGGCGTGGGACGAATCGCTGCAGATCGTCGACCTGCTCGCCGCCGCCGTGCGCCAGCGCCGCCGTCGGCACGCGTGAGCGCCCCCGGGCCCGGGCTGCGCCGACCTGCCTACAATCGCGTCGCATCACCGGGTTTCCCCGCTCTTTCGCTTCCGTCCACCGCGTATGACTGCTGCCCTGCTCACGACTTCGATCACTTCGCTGCCGCTGTTGTCGCGCGGCAAGGTGCGCGACAACTACGCGGTCGGCGACGACAAGCTGCTGATGGTCGCCACCGACCGCATTTCGGCCTTCGACGTCGTCATGGAGCAGGGCATCCCCGGCAAGGGCGCGATGCTGACGCGCATGTCGCGGTTCTGGTTCGAACTGCTGGCCGACGTGGTGCCGAACCACCTCACCGGAATCGACCCCGAAAGCGTCGTCGCGCCGCATGAGCGCGCGCAGGTGCGCGACCGCGCGCTGGTCGTGCGGCGCCTGCAGCCGCTGCCGGTGGAGGCCGTGGTGCGCGGTTACCTGGCCGGATCGGGCTGGAAGGACTACCAGGCCGGCGGCCGCGTCTGCGGCGTCGACCTGCCGCCCGGGCTGCAGCAGGCCGCG
Source organism: Pseudomonadota bacterium (assembly GCA_021798395.1). Lineage (GTDB taxonomy): Bacteria > Pseudomonadota > Gammaproteobacteria > Burkholderiales > Burkholderiaceae_C > Thiomonas_A. The sequence continues at coordinate 1,928 of JAJZHS010000308.1, read as the reverse complement.
CGGCTGCCGAACCCGATCTTCACCCCGGCGACCAAGGCCGAACTCGGCGCCCACGACGAGAACATCGATTTCGGCCACATGGTCCGGCTGGTCGGCGTCGAGCTGGCGGCGCAGGTGCGCGACGTCAGCATCGAGCTGTATCGGCGCGCCGCCGGCTACGCGCAGCAGCGCGGCATCATCCTGGCCGACACCAAGTTCGAGTTCGGACTCGACGCGCAGCAGCGGCTGGTCTGGATGGACGAGGCGCTGACCCCCGATTCGTCGCGCTTCTGGCCCGCCGACCAGTGGCGCGAGGGCATTTCGCCGCCGAGCTTCGACAAGCAGTTCCTGCGCGACTGGCTGGAGACCGTTCCGGGCTGGAACAAGCGCGCTCCGGCGCCCGGACTGCCGCAGACGGTGATCGACGGCACCGCGGCCAAGTACCGCGAGGCGGTCGAGCGCCTGAGCGCGGCCGGCGCGTAGCCGCGCCGGCGTCCGGCGCGGGCCAGGCGCTCAGCTGAGCACGATCATGCTCAGCCGGCGGCGGTAGCTCTCCAGCGTCGGGTCGGTGGCCGGAGGCTGGCCTTCGGCGGCTTTCGGCGCCGGCGGCGTGATCAGTTCCAGGATCGCGACGTAGGCCTTGCGCGCCGCGTCGTCGTTCCAGCTCTTGTCGCGCATCAGGATCTCGAGCAGCTCGTCCATCGCCGCGGTCCAGCGCTGCGCGGCCAGCAGCCGCTGGGCGAGCGCGAAGCGGGCGGCGAAATCGCGCTTGCTGGCCGCGATCGCGGCCAGCAGCGCGCCCTCGTCGGGCGCGTTGCGCGTCGCGTGCAGCGCGTCGAGCCAGACCTGCAGCGCGGCCGCGCGGCGGTCGATCGCGACCTTGCCGGCCAGCGGCTCGTAGGCGCGGCGCGCGTCGTCCTCGCGGCCGGCGCGCAGCAGCAGTTCGACGTAGGCGCCGCGCGTGGCGTCGTCGGCCGGGTTGGCCGCCAGCTGCTGCTGCAGCTGCTCGAGGCGGGTGGCGTCGTCGGCCGGGGCGACCTCCGCGGGCTCTTCCTCAGCGGGTTCCGCGGTCGGCACGTGCTTGTCGAGGAACTGGCGGATCTGGCCTTCGGGCAGCGCGCCGACGAAGCCGTCGACCGGCTGGCCGCCCTGCATCAGCACGACCATGGGGATCGAGCGCACGCCGAACGCGGCGGCCAGGTCGGGTTCGTCCTCGGTGTTGACCTTCACCAGCTTGAAGCGACCGGCGTACGCGGTCTCGAGCTTTTCCAGCACCGGGCCGAGCACGCGGCACGGGCCGCACCACGGCGCCCACAGGTCGACGAGCACCGGAATCTGGTGCGAGGCGTCGACCACCTCGGTTTCGAAATTGGTCAGGTTTGCGTCGATCATGTTCGGGGACTCCGGCGTTGCGGACATGCAGATGGGGACCGCGGCGGCGTTTTCCAGCCCCGGGCTTCATTCGTAGCATACCGGTCCCCGTAAAATGGCGCCTTTGCGGCGCAAGCGCGGAGTGCACGATGATCGGCGTGGTGATGGGTTCGAGCTCGGATTGGGACGTGATGCGGCACGCGGCCGAGATGCTGGCGCGCTTCGACGTGCCGTACGAGGCGCAGGTGGTGTCGGCGCACCGCATGCCCGACGCCATGTTCGCCTACGCCTCCAGCGCGCGTGCGCGCGGCCTGCGCGCGATCATCGCCGGCGCCGGCGGCGCCGCGCACCTGCCCGGCATGCTGGCGGCCAAGACCACGCTGCCGGTGCTCGGGGTTCCCGTGCCGGGCAGATATCTGCGCGGCGAAGACTCGCTGCTGTCGATCGTGCAGATGCCCAAGGGCGTTCCGGTGGCCACCTTCGCCATCGGCGAGTCGGGCGCGGCCAACGCGGCGCTGTTCGCCGTCGCCCTGCTCGCCGCGCACGACGACGCCCTCGGCGCCCGGCTCGACGCCTTC
>JAJZHS010000307.1 GCA_021798395.1 Pseudomonadota bacterium | reverse complement strand
GAGGCCGACGGCAAGCTGCTGGTGCAGGGGGTGTTCGCCGCGATTCCCTACTGCGTCGACCTGATCGGCGGCCCGTACCTCGAATGCGACCCCGAGGTCTGCGCCGCGTTCCGCCCCAAGTCGGCGCAGCGCCCGCCGCGCAACTGAGCCGGGCGCTGCGGGCCGGATCAGACGCCGAGCCGCGCGCGCAGCGCGCGTGGCTCGGCGACGATGAAGTCGGCGCCCCATTCCTGCGGCGCCACGCCGCCACCGTAGCCGTACGCCGCCGCGGCAGCGGCCATCCCGGCCGCCCGCGCCGCCTGAATATCGCGGCCGTCGTCGCCGACGTAGACGCAGTCGGCAGGCGCCACCCCGAGCAGCGCAGCCGCGTGCCACAGCGGGTCGGGCGCCGGCTTCGGCCTTGGCGTGGTATCGCCGCAGACCACGCAGCCCGGCGCGGGCCGCAGCGCCAGCGCCTGCAACAGCGACACGGTCAGGGCGCCGACCTTGTTGGTCACGATGCCCCACGGGATCGCGCGTTGCAGCAGCGCAACGGTCAACTCCTGCATGCCGTCGTAAAGCCGGGTGTGCACGCAAATCGCCGCCGCGTAGTTCGCGATGAACTCGTCGCGCATCGACACGTAGCCGGCGTCGTCCGGGGTGAGCCCGAAACCGAGTTCCAGCAAACCGCGCGCGCCGTGCGAGGCCATCGGACGCAGCCGCACCAGAGGCAGTTCCGGCAATGCGCGCGCGACGCGCATGCGGTTGAGCGCCGCGGCCAGGTCCGGCGCGGTGTCGGCGAAGGTGCCGTCGAGGTCGAACAGGACCGCGGCGTACCGGCTCATGCCGCGCGCCGGCAGGCCAGGAAGTAGTTGACGTCGACCCGAGTCCCCAGCCGCATCGAACGCGTCAGCGGATCGACGTGCAAGCCGCTGAACGCCACCGGATCGAGCCCGCCGGAACGCGCCCAGCGCGCCAGTTCGCTGGGCCTGATGAACTTGGCGTACGCGTGCGTTCCCCTGGGTACGATCCGCGCGACGTACTCGGCACCGACGATTGCCAGCGCGAACGCTTTGGCGTTGCGGTTGATGGTCGAGAAGAACACCCATCCGCCCGGGCGCACCAGAGCCGCGGCGGCACGCACGACCGATTCAGGGCGCGGAACGTGCTCGAGCATTTCCATGCAGCAGACAAGGTCGAACGAAGCGGGTTCGGACTCCGCCAGCGCCTCGGCCGAACTCAGCCGGTACGCGATGCGCAGCCCGGACTGCAGCGCGTGCAGCGACGCGACCTTCAGCGCGCGCTCGCCGAGGTCGATCCCGGTGACGTCGGCGCCGCGCGCGGCCAGCGCCTCGGCCAGGATTCCGCCGCCGCAGCCGATGTCGAGCACCCGCTGCCCGGCCACCGGGGTCCAGCTTTCGATCCAGCCCACGCGCACGGGGTTGATCTGGTGCAGCGTGGCGAACGCGCCCTCCGCGTCCCACCATCCGTGCGCCGCGCCGGCGAACTTGTTCAACTCTGCAGCTTCGACGTTCATGGTTCAAGTATGCCAGAGGACCGCGCGGCGCGGCCTGCGCGCCACGCGCGCATGCAAAAAAGCCCCGGCAATGCCGGGGCTTTCGCGCTGCGCGCAATGACGAATTACTTCATCACGGTGTGCGAGCCGACGATTTCGACCACTGCGCGGCGGTTCGGCGCCTGGCACGCCACGCGCTGGTTGAAGGTGCCGTGGCAGCTGCGCGGGTTGACGCGGAAGTCGGTCTTGCCCTTGCCTTCGAGATAGATCTTGTCGGCCGGGATTCCCTCGTCGACCAGATAGGCCTTGACCGCCTCGGCACGGCGCAACGACAGCTTCTTGTTGTACGCGACGCTGCCGAAGCTGTCGGTGTAGCCGGTCGAGATCACGGTCTCGAGATTGACTTCCTTGATCTTCGCCGCCAACGCGTCGAGGGCCTGCTTGCCGGCCGGCTTCAGGATCGCCTTGTCGAAATCGAAGAAGGTGTCGGCCGAGTAGGTCACCTTTTCGCTGACCGGCATCGGCGCCGGCATCGGCGCCGGAGCCGGAGGCGCCGCGGCCGGAGCCGGGGCCGGGGCCGGGGCGGGAGCCGCCTTGGCGACGATCGCGCCGTCGCAGCCCTGCGCGGCGGTTGCCGGGGTCCACTCGTTGTCTCGCCAGCACAGCGAGTTGTCGCCGTTCTTCCACACCAGGCCAAATGGATTTGTCCAGTTGTCGACGCTGGCCGCATGAGCCATACCCAGAGCGCTCGTCGACAACGCGGCGATGGCGAACAGCTTGGCGATTCGATGGGTCTTGTTCATCGTTTTCTTTCCTCTCAGAGACGTTTTCGATGGCACACATGCATTGGGCTTGCGCCACAATCCGTAGCAGAGGCGATCATAGGCGCTGTCGAAGCGGGCGCCACCAGCCGCCGCTGCGCTTTCCACACGTCGTCTCAATTGTGCCACAGGGGGCCTTGTCCAGCCAGGGTGATCGCCCACCCAGGCAAGGGGTTTGGCCGTTCCGCGCCGGTCTATTTGCCGCGGAGCGCGCTGCTACCATAGAAAACTTGATTTTCGACGGCGCACCGCCCTGCCTGCGCCTTACGCGCACCGACCCGCATGTCCGCCTACGCCAAAGAAACACTCCCCGTCAGCCTGGAAGACGAAATGCGTCGTTCCTACCTCGATTACGCGATGAGCGTGATCGTGGGTCGGGCACTGCCCGATGTGCGCGACGGCCTCAAGCCGGTGCACAGGCGCGTGCTGTACGCCATGCACGAACTGAGCAACGCCTGGAACCGGCCTTACAAAAAGTCGGCGCGCATCGTCGGCGACGTGATCGGTAAATACCACCCGCACGGCGACCAGTCGGTCTACGACACCATCGTTCGCATGGCGCAGGATTTCTCGCTGCGCTACATGCTGGTCGATGGCCAGGGCAATTTCGGCTCGGTCGACGGCGACAATGCGGCGGCGATGCGCTACACCGAGATCCGGCTGGCGAAAATCACCCACGAGATGCTCGCCGACATCGACAAGGAAACGGTCAATTTCGGTCCGAACTACGACGGTTCCGAGCACGAACCGCTGGTGCTTCCGGCACGCATCCCGAACCTGCTGCTCAACGGCTCGGCCGGAATCGCGGTGGGCATGGCGACCAACATCCCGCCGCACAACCTGGGCGAGCTGATCGACGGCTGCCAGCACCTGCTGCGCCACCCGGACGCCGACGTCGAGACGCTGATGCAGTTCATCCCGGCGCCCGATTTCCCCACTGCGGGAATCATCTACGGCCTCTCGGGCGTGCGCGAGGCGTACCGCACCGGTCGCGGCAGGGTGGTGATGCGCGCGCGCTGCCACTTCGAGGACATCGACCGCGGCCAGCGCCAGGCCATCATCGTCGACGAGCTGCCGTACCAGGTCAACAAGCGCACCCTG
>JAJZHS010000306.1 GCA_021798395.1 Pseudomonadota bacterium | reverse complement strand
GGCTGCGCCCGCGGGCAGCGCGGCGCCAGGCGGCAGCCCGCGCCACGCGCGTGCGGCGCAGGCACCATGCCCGGCAGCGCGCGCAAGCGAGGCCGCGATTGCGGCGCGTCAACGCCCGCGGCCGGCTCCGTGCACGCCTGCCACGGTGCGGCGGGCCAAGCGTCGACCGGGCAAGCGTCGACCGGCAAAGCGTCGACCGGAGCGGCGTCGGCCGGCCGTGCGGGCGCCTGGGGCAGCGCGTCGATCAGCGCCGCGGTGTACGGATGCCGCGGGGCATCGAACAGGTCCGGCAGCGGACCGCATTCGACGATTTCTCCGGCGTACATCACCGCGGCGCGTTGCGCCGCGCCGGCGACCAGCGCCAGGTCGTGGCTGATGAGCAGCAGCGCCATGCCGTCGCGGCGCTGCAGCTGCAGCAGCAGTTCGACGATCTGCGCCTGCACGGTGACGTCGAGCGCGGTGGTCGGTTCGTCGGCGATCAGCAGCCGCGGGCGGCGCGCCAGCGCCAGCGCGATCATCGCGCGCTGGCACATACCGCCGGACAGCTGGTGGGCGTAGGCGCGCAGCCGCGCGGGCGGGTCGGCGAGCCCGACCCGGGTGAGCAGTTCGATGGCACGCGCGCGGCGTGCGGCGCGGCTGGCGCGCGCGTCCAGGCGCAGCACCTCGTCGAGCTGCCAGCCCAGCGTGAAACACGGGTTCAGGCTCGCCGCGGGCTCCTGGAAGATCATCGCGATGTCGCCTCCGGCCAGCGCGCGGCGCGCGCGCGGCCGCAGCGTGCGCAGATCGTGGTCGTCGAAACGCAGCGTTTGCGCGTCGGTCCGCGCGGTGTCGGGCAGCAGACCGGCCAGCGCCAGCGCGGTCAGCGTCTTGCCCGAGCCCGATTCGCCGACCAGGCCGAGCACCTCGCCACGTGCCAGGTGCAGGTCGACGCGGTCGACCGCGGGCACCGCGCCGAAGCGCACGCGCAAGTCCTCGACCTGGAGCAGGGGCTTCACGGCGCGGCCTCCGGGCCGCCCGCGGCGGCCACGCCGAGTGCGCCGGCGTCGCGCAGCCGCGGGTCGAGCGTGTCGCGCAGCGCGTCGCCGAGCAGGTTGAAGCCGAGCACGGTGAGCAGGATCGCCAGCCCGGGGAAGGTCACGACCCACCACGCGCGCTGCATGAACTGCATCGCGTCGGCCAGCATTGTTCCCCATTCGGGAGTCGGCGGCTGCGCGCCCAGGCCGAGGTAGCCGAGCGCGGCGGCGTCGAGCACCGCGCCCGAATAGCCGAGCGCGGCCTGCACGATCAGCGGCGACGCGCAGTTCGGCAGCAGGGTGCGCAGCATCAGGTGCAGCGGACCGGCACCGGCGACGCGCGCCGCGCTGACGTAGGCGCGCGGCATTTCGGCCAGCACCGCGGCGCGCGTCAGGCGCAGGTAGATCGGAACGTTGACGACCGAAATGGCGACGATCGCGTTGCGCAGGCTCGGCTCGAGCACCGCAACGATGGCGATCGCCAGCAGCAGGCTTGGAAGCGCCAGCAGCACGTCGGCCAGGCGCATCAGCAGCGCGTCGACCCAGCCTCCGTAGAAGCCCGCGAGCAACCCCAGCGCAACACCCGCGAGCAGCGCGAGCGCGACCGCGAACACGCCGATCCCCAGCGACAGCCGCGCGCCGTACAACAGCCGCGAAAGCAGGTCGCGGCCGACCGCGTCGGTGCCCAGCGGCGTGCTCCAGCTGCCGCCGGCGAGCCATGCCGGCGGACGCAGGATCGCGGCCTGGTCCTGTGCCGCAGGCGCGTGCGGCGCGAGCACGCCGGCACTCAGCGCGCACAGCAGCAGCAGCGCGACCAGCAGCAGGCCGAAAAGCGCGCCGGGGCTGGCGCAAAACGCGCTCCAGCCGGCGCGCAGCCGCGACGCGGCCTGGGCATCGACGCGTGCTTCAGCCACGGTGGCGGATCCTCGGGTCGACCAGGCCGTAGCACAGGTCGACGCACAGGTTGACGGCGACGATCAGCACCGCGACGAGCAGGATGCCGCCCTGCACGACCGGATAGTCGCGCTGGTAGATCGCCTGCACCAGCCACTGCGCGACGCCGGGCCACGAAAACGTGGTCTCGGTCAGGATCGCTCCGGCCAGCAGGGTGCCGGCCTGCAGACCGGCCACCGTGAGCACCGGAATCAGCGCATTGCGCAGCGCATGCACCAGCAGCACCCGCCAGCGCGGCACGCCGCGCGCGCGCGCCGCGCGCAGGTAGTCGGCGCCGAGCACCTCGAGCATCGCCGAGCGCGTCATGCGCGCGATCACCGCCAGCGGGATCGTCGCCAGGACGATCGCCGGCAGCAGCAAGTGGCGCAGCGCGTCGCGCAGCAGGGCGCGGTCGCCGGAGAGCACGGCGTCGAGCAGCAGCAGGCCGCTGCGCGGCTCGATCCAGTACTCGGGCGCCAGCCGGCCCGACACCGGGGTCCAGCCCAGCTGGACCGAGAACAGCAGGATCAGCAGCAGCCCCCACCAGAACACCGGCATCGAATACCCGGTGAGGCTGGCGCCCATCAGCAGGTGGTCGACCCAGGTGCCGCGGCGCACCGCGGCCAGCACGCCGGCGGGAACGCCGACGGCGATCGCCAGCAGCATCGCCGACGCGCTGAGCTCGACGGTGGCCGGGAAGCGCTGCAGGAACTCGCTGAGCACAGGCTGATGGGTGAACAGCGATTCGCCGAGGTCGCCGTGCAGCGCGCGGCCGACGAAACGCACGAATTGCATCCACAGCGGAGCGTCGAGCCCGAGGTTGTGCATCATCGCGGCGTGGTCCTGCGGGTTCAGCGCGTGCTGCCCGGCCATCACCAGCACCGGGTCGCCGGGAACCAGCCGCATCAGCGCGAAGCTCAGCAGCGCGACGCCGAACAGCGCCGGCAGGACCAGGCCGACGCGACGCAGCAGGAATCCGAACATGGTGCGCGCCTCCCGGGTCAGTCGACGCGCAGCCGCTCGAAACGCGGGCTGAGCAAAGGCTGCAGCAGTTCGCCGTGCAGCCGCCTGGAGACGACGAAAGTCTCGTGCACATGGACCAGCGGCAGCCACGGCACGTCGCGCGCGAACTGGCGCTGAGCCTGCGCGTACAGGGCAGCGCGGCGAGCCGGGTCGGGCTCCGAGCGGGCTTGCGCGAACACCGCGTCGAGCGATTTCGAGCAGTACTCCGACAGATTCTGCGTGGTGTGCACCGCGCCGCAGCGCAGCAGGGTGGCGATGAAGTTGTCGGGGTCGCCGTTGTCACTGATCCAGGTCATCATCGCGGTGTCGTGCTCGGCGCGCGCGGTTCGCGCCAGCAGCTCGGCCCACTCGACGCTGCGGATGCGCGCGCGCACGCCGACGGCGGCCCAGTCGGACTGGATCATCACCGCGATGCGCCGCGGGTCGCGCAGGACTCCCTGCCCGGTCGCGACCCAGATG
>JAJZHS010000305.1 GCA_021798395.1 Pseudomonadota bacterium | reverse complement strand
GCGTTGGGCCTGGCGCTTGCCCGCGCCGTCGACGTCGCGCAGACCCTGCTCGACGCGGGCGCGCCGGTCTATCTCGATCTGCGCGAACTGCACCCGGCGCTGGCGCGCCTGACGGCCCACCGGCGCCTGCTCGGCGTGCGCAACGTGGGCCACTCTCTGGTCAAGTTGCTGTGTCCGATCTCCGGGCCGGCGCTGCTGTTGGCGGGCTACACGCACGGCGAGTACGGCGCGCTGATGCAGCAGGTGCTTGCTGCGCGCGGCACGTCGGCACTGGTGCTGCACGGCTGCGAGGGCGAAGCCGTCCCGCACCCCTCGCGCCGCACCGAGCTGACCTGGAGCCTGCCGCCAGCCGGCGGCGACGCGCCGACCGCGTTACCCGCCGCCGTCGGCGGCGATCTGCCCCTGCTCGGCACCGACCTGGCCGCCCAGCGCGACTGGAGCCGCGACGTGCTGGCTGGTCGCGCCGCGACGCCGGGTGCGCTCGACGCCTTCGTCACCGTGGTCGCGGCGGCCGTGACGGCGATGGCGCCCGCGCCCGACCCCGACCGAGCGGCGTGAGCCGGGCACTTCGCGCCGCTCAGGCCGGTTCCTGCTCGAGCAAGCCCGTCGAACGCTCTGGCCGGCCCGGAACGCTAGCTGCGATGCTCCCGCGCGTCCGGTACAGCAAGGCGGTCAGTGCCAGGCACGCGGCCGCCAGCGCGACATAGACCAGATAGCCGCGCGCGTAGCCGACGCGCCCCATCGATTGCGCCACGTGACCCAGCATCGGCGGCACGACGAAGCCGCCCAGGGCGCCGAGGCCTCCGACCCAACCCGCGGTGCCGCCGACCGCGTGCGGCACATAGTGCGGCACCAACTTGAACACCGCCGCGTTGGCCACACCCATGCCCGCGCCGACGAGCAACTCGCCGCACACGGTCAGCGCCAGCTTGTCGGCGAAGGCCATCACCGCGGCGCCGCCCAGCAACATGGCGAACGCCAGCAGTGCCACCTTCTCACCGCCGTGTCGGTCGGCCCACGCGCCGCCGGGCACGCGGATCAGCGACGCGAACAGCGAGAAGCCGGCCGTCAGCGCAAGCGCCAGCCAGTGCGGCGCGTGGTAGTAGGCGCCCCAGAAGGTGGGCAGCCAGGCGGTCAGGGCGAGGAAGCCGCCGAAGGACGTGAAGTACAGCGCGACCAGCGGCCAGGTACGCCAACTGCCCGCGGCGTCGGCCAGGGTGCGCAGCACGCTCGCCGCCGGCAGCAGCTCCTGGCCGTGCACGCGTGCCTCGGCGCCGGCACGCTCGGGCACCATGCCCTGCGCGCGAAGCTGGAAATACGGGGCGTTGTAGCCCAGCGCCAGGTACAGCGCCAGCCCGCAGAGCACGATGGCCAGCGACACCAGGTAGCCCATCCGCAGACCGCCAAACGCGATGATCAGAGGCAGCACGATGGCCACCAACCCCGGCGAGGTGTTGCCCAGGCCGGCATAGAACGCGAGCGCGCGCCCCTGCTGGGCTTTGGGGAACCAGTACGACACTTGGCCGATGCCGACCGAAAAGGTGGCAATGCCGCAGCCGCCCAGCGCACCGCACAGCAGCAGCAGCGGATACTGCGCCTGCGTCAGATGCGCGGGATACAGCGTGAGCAGCATCCAGTACAGCCCAGCGATGCCCAGCACCGAAGCCAGCAACAGCACCAGAAACGGCAGCTTGCCCCCGTTGCGATCGACCCAGGCGCCGAACGGAATGCGCAGCAGCGAGCCGGTCAGCATGGGCATGGCCACGAGCAGGCCGACCTGCTCCGGCGACAGTCCCATGAGCTTGACGAAACTGTGCGCCGTGGGGCCGAACAACGAAACGGCGCCGAAGCCGATGAAGAAGCCGGTGGTGGCGCCGAACAGCGCCTGCATCGGGCTGCCGGCGACGGTCGGCGCATGAGCGTCGGTCTGGTGCATGGTGCTCTCTCCTTGGGGGTGGGTTGACTCAAGCGAATGCGGCAACAGCGCGGCGCGGCGCTGCGGCCGACGGCGCGCAAACCGAGTCCAGCGCGACGTCGAGTGCCGCGCCGATCAACATCACGCACGGGCTGCCCAGTGACGCGGCGCGCAGGTCGGTCTCGAGCGCGTCGAGGCTGGTGTCCAGGCGGCGCTGCGCGGCGGTGCCCACCGACTGCAGCAGCAGCGCCGGGGTGCACGCCGGCAGGCCACCGTCGAGCAGGGCGCGGCGTATGGCGCCAGCGCCGGCCACGCCCATATAGATCACCAAGGTCAGGCGCGAGCGGGCCAGCGCGGCCCAGTCGACCTCGCCCCCGGCTGCCGTGTGGCCAGCGACGAATGCGACGCCGTGGCAATGGTCGCGGTGGGTCAGCGGGGCCGCGGCGGACGCCGCGGCGGCCACTCCGGCGGTGATGCCGGGTATCACCTCGACCGCCACGCCATGGGCCCGCAGGAACGCGATCTCCTCGCCGCTGCGACCGAACATTCCGGGGTCGCCCCCCTTGAGCCGCACCACCCGCTCACCGCGGCGCGCCTCGGCCAGCATCAGGCGCTGAATGAAGTCCTGCGGCGTGCTTGCGCAGCCACCGCGCTTGCCCACATGCACGATGCGGCAACCGGCACGCGCCGGGCGCAGGCAGGCTGGCGCGACCAGGTCGTCGACCAGGATCACGGTGGCTTGACGAATGGCGCGCAGCGCCTTGCGCGTGAGCAGATCGGGGTCGCCGGGGCCGGCGCCCACCAGCAGCACGGGGAAGATCTCGGGCATGATGGTTCCCTTCAAGTCGTGGTCGCGGCGCCCGGCACGGCGCGCGGCGCAGGGTCAGCCGCGGCTTCGGCCAGGCGCCGCAGCGCGGGCAGGCAGGAGCCGCATTGGGTGCCGCAGCGCAGCCGCTCCTGCAGCCCGGCCAGACGCTGCACCGCGTCGCCCGCAAGGCTGGCCAGCGCGGCGCTGATCTCGATTTCGCGCACGTCGAAACAGTTGCACACCTGCGCGCCGCGGCCGGCGCCGCCCTGCGGCGCCTGGCGCCCCGGGGCCAGCAGCAGGCGCCCGAGGGTGCGCGCGGCGCCGCCGCTGGCCAGCAGTTCGTGCAACCACGCCTGGGCCGCGGTGGCCGCGACCGATCCGCTGAGCAGCACCGCGCCGAGGCAGTCGCCGTCCAGGCGAAGCGCGCGCTCGTCGCGCGTGCGGCTGTCGCGGTAGCGCAATACGCCGGGGTCGTCCAGCCCGAACACCGCGGCCACGGCGCGCAGCGCGGCAGCGTCGGCGCGCTCGGCGCCGGCGGCGTGCAGCAGCAACCCGCTGCGCTCGCGGCCGAACGGCACACAGCTCACGTACGCCAGGCCACGCATGGCCTGCATCAGCTCGCGCCGCGCGGCATCGAGCTGCAGTGGCGCGATCCAGCCGAACGCGGCCAGGCGCCACGGCAGTTCGGCCTTGAACAATTTCACC
>JAJZHS010000304.1 GCA_021798395.1 Pseudomonadota bacterium | reverse complement strand
AAATAGACGATGATGCTGTGCGTTGCCGCGTCGTTGGCGAGGAAGTCGAGCGCGTCGGGAATGTCCAGGCCGGTATGCGGGCCGACCGAGACGACGGTCGAGAAGCCGACGCCGTTCTTGCGCGCCCAGTCGAGCATCGACGCGGTCAGCGACCCCGATTGCGACACCAGCGCCAGCGGGCCGGCCTTGGCCAGCGGGCCGGCGCTGCTGGCGTTGAGCTTGAGCGCCGGGCGCTGGAAGCCCAGCGTGTTGGGTCCGAGCAGGTACATGTCCTCACGCTGCGCGATCGCCTTCAGCGCTTCGGCTTGCTGCGCGTCGATGCCGCTGGACAGCACCAGCGCGGTGCGGCAGTTGATGCGCCCGGCGATTTCCAGCGCGCCGGCGACCTGCTCGGGCGGCAGCGCGACGATGGCCAGGTCGGCGCGCGACTTGCCGAGCTGCTCGAGCGTGCCGCTGGCGGCGACGTCGAGGAACTGCACATGGCCCTTGTACAGCTTGGGGTCGAGCGCGTCGCGCAGCGCGCGAGCCTGCGCGGTGCTGTCGTCGGCGAAGACGACGATCGAGCGCGGGGCGAACAGCGGAGTCAGGTAGTGCTTGTCCATCGCATGGCCTAGGGTTTTCCCTGAATGTTCGGTGGACCCGGGCGGAAAGTCAAAGGCTTACGCGATTTTGATGCGCAAATCACGCCGCCGCGGCTGGACAAGGTGCAAGAAAAGTTTCAGAATGTCACTGAGCCGTTTCCGGCTCTTTTCAGAGAGTGTGCAATTGACCCGGGCCTCGCGGCCCGGGTATTTTTTTCAGTGGATCGCGTAGTACGGCCCGGTGCCGTGCGAAGTCGTCGCGCCGTCGATCGCGTAAGCGATCGACTTGCCGTAGAAATACGGCAGCCCGAAGTCCAGCGACTGCGATGACGCCGACGGCGCGGCCAGATACGGAAACACCGCGACGCCCAGCGTTTGCGGGCTGACGGCGGCCACCGTGACGCTCGACGCGTAGCTGGCGCTGCCCCCGCTCAGCGTGGCCGGGTAGCTCGTCACCTGCGCCGGCGCGTAAAAGCCGTTGGAGTCCACCGGCACCGACGGCAGGTCGAGGAAATTCGTGTTCGATCCGCTGTCGATGAAGCTCGCCGGGTAACTGGCGCCGTTCATCGTCACCGTGAGGTCGCCGCTCGACGTCGCGGGCAGCACCGTGTAGCCGTCGAGCATGTTGTCGCTCTGCGTGTCGAGGCCGAAGGTCAGCACGCCCGTTACCGAAGCCTGCACCGAAGTGGCCGCCGGAAGCGACAGGATCACGCCGTTGTTGTCGCCGGCCAGCGCCGCCACCGGATTGGCGACCTGCTGCGGCGGCGTCACGCGCGTGCAGCTCGAGCTGGTGCAGGCGTAGTAGAGCTGCGTGTCGTTCTTGAACAGGCCGACGCCGAGCACACCCTGGGCGCCGAACTGCTGCTCGCTGGCCGACGCCGTGGCGTTGGCGCACACGCTGCGGGTGGTTCCGCTCTCGACCGTCGTCGCCGCCACGAAGGCCGGATCGGCCAGCACCTGGATCGGCACCTGGTTGACGCTCATCGACCCCATGTGCACCGTCGCCAGGCGAACCGGCCCCCAGACCGACGACGAGATGAAGCTCGCGCACTCGCCGATCGGCTGCCCGGCGGTCGCTGCCGCGGTCGACGTCATCGGCGTGAGCTGCACGTTGCTGCCGATCGCCGACGCGAAAACGCGCAGCCCGTACGAGCCGGTATCGACCAGCACATGGTCGATCGTGCTGCAGTTGCCCGCCGCGTCGCAAACGCTGACGGTGGCGTACGGCGTGTTCGCGGTGATGTAGCTGGTGATGTTCGGTTCCTGCTCGACGGTGACCGCGAGCTGGTTGGACGCCAGCGTCGGCGTCGTCGGGGTGGTCGTCGTGGTCGTCGTGGTGGTGCTCGAGCCGCCACCGCCGCAACCGGCCAGCGCCAGCGCCGCGGCCGCCGCCAGCGCCAGCCGCGGCAGCACTGCCAGGGTCGGTGCGTTCACGTCAGTTCGCCAGTTGGGTGATGTCGAAGCCGGGCGGAACCTGCGCCGGCAGATAGGCCACGCCCTGGAACGCTCGCATGTGGCCGCCGGCGTGGACGACCAGCTGCGCCGTGTCCATGCGGATCGGCCGGTTGGGCGGCGCCGGATGCGCGGCCAGCCACGCACGCAGCGACGGAAACGCGTCGGCCAGCAGGCTGTTGAGGTCCGGCATCACCGGCCCGCGCCACGTCACCGCGAACACCGTGCCCTGGCTGACGTATTCGGTGACCAGCACGCCGTCGGGCGTGACCACGCTTTGCGCGCTGACCCCGGCGCTGGTGGCCTGCAGCGCGCGTTGCGTCGTCGGCGTGCCGTCGGCGGGAATCGAGTCGGCCGGACGGCCCAAGGCGGCGTGCGCCGGCGCCGCGCACGCCAGCAGCAAGCCCGCCATCGGGGCCGTCCAGCGCCATGTCCGGGGGCATCGCATCGTCAGCTCCTTTCTTGCCGCCCATCCAGGCGTGAAACCAATGTTAACCGGCGGCTGCGGCGCGCATGACCGGCCGCCGCGTAATAATGACGGCCAACCCTGACGCCGAGCTAGGCTAGACGACGATGGCGACGACGCCCCCCGACCCCACCCCGACCCAACTGACCGTGCACCGCGGCTCGCGCGAGCTCGAAGTCGCGTTCGACGACGGCGCGACCTTCCGCATCGCCTTCGAGCTGCTGCGCGTGTATTCGCCGTCGGCCGAAGTGCGCGGCCACGGCCCCGGTCAGGAGACGCTGCAGACCGGCAAGCGCGACGTGCGCATCGACGCGCTCGAGCCGGTCGGCAACTACGCGGTGCAGCCGTGCTTTTCCGACGGCCACGACACCGGCATCTACACCTGGGCCTACCTGTACGAGCTCGGCGTCGACCAGCAGCGGCTGTGGCAGGACTACGAGCGCCGACTGGCCGAGGCCGGGCGCGACCGCGACGAACCGATGCCCGCAGCGAAGCGCGCGGGCTATGGACACCACCTTGACTGCTCGCCTACCTGAAGGAAGGCGATTCCCACTTCGCGGAGCCCAGCCCATGTCGCTTTACAGCGAAACGGGACTTACAGCCTCTCCATGGGCTGACACCGCAAGTCCTGCGGCCAATACGTTGCGCGCGGCATTGATGTCGCGGTCGTGGTGCGTGCCACACTCGGGACAGTCCCAAGTGCGCACGGACAACGGCATCGAAGCCTTGGTATGGCCACACACCGAGCACCGCTTGCTGGATGGATACCAGCGATCGATGCCAACGAGCGTTCTCCCGTACCACTGCGCCTTGTACTCCAACTGCCTGGTGAATTCCGACCAGCTCGCGTCGCTGATGGACTTGGCCAGGCGTGGGTTGCGCTGCATGTTCGATACGGACAGCGTCTCGATGGCGATCACTTGGTTCTCGCTGATCAACCGGGTCG
>JAJZHS010000303.1 GCA_021798395.1 Pseudomonadota bacterium | reverse complement strand
GACGTCGCCGTGTTCGACCTGCCGCTGCGCGACGAGGCTGGCGCGACGCTGGCGTGGGCGGCGTCGGCGCGCGCCTCCGACGCCTGGCGCGCTCTGGCGCCGCAGTGGCTGCACCTGCTTGGATTCGTGCCGCAGCGCGTGGCCGACACCCCGGCGCTGGTGGTGGCGCGCACGGTCGCGATGCTGATCAACGAAGCGGCCGACGCGGTGCAGCAGGGCGTGTGCAGCGAGCGCGGCGCCGACACTGCGATGAAACTCGGCGTCAACTACCCCGCCGGACCGTTCGAATGGCTCGCGCGCTGGGACCTCGACGCGGTGGTCGCCCTGCTCGACCGTCTCGACGCGCGCGAACGCGGAGAACGCTACCGCGTCAGCCCGTGGCTTCGGGCGCGCGCGCACTGAACCCGCAGCGCGCGTCGGACGTTCCGGCACTGTGTCGGCTCGCACCGGTGATTCCGGTCATACGCCGCACAAACTGCGGGGTCGACTGTTGCGGATCGACCAGCGATTGCCAGCGGGCGACGACCGCACCGGCTTCGATCCTCGGCAATGCGATGTCGTTGATTCGCTCGTTGACCGGATCGACGCCGGTCGTTTCGATGTCGAGCAGAACATAACGCTGGAGCAGCGAACCATTGTGCTTGCCGCGAATACTTGACTGCGGCAACTAAAGACAATGGCCTTGTTGTGGTTTCTGGCATTTCCCCGCAGTCGGCGCCAGAATGAAACACCAACGCAGCCCGACGCTACCGAACCCGTGCGAGGGATCCGATGCACGCCGACCTGAACTTGCCCCCGTCCCCGCCTCCGCCACCGTCATCGATCGATCGACGCTGCGCCCTGGCCCTCGCCCGCGGCTTGCGCTGCAAGGCGCACGGGGACCACGTCGCGGCCGCGCGCTGGCTGCTCGCGGCCGCGCGGCGAGGCAATTCCGCCGCGCAATACCACCTGGCCGCGATGCATCGGCACGGCCAGGGCGTGCCGCAGGACTGGGCGCAGGCGCTGCACTGGTACACGCTGGCCGCAGCCCAGGGTTACCCGCGGGCGCAGGCGAGCCTGGGGCTGCTGTACAAGACCGGCCAGGGGGTGCGACGCGACGAGTCGCGCGCGGCCGAGTTGCTGGCGGCGGCCGCCGCGCAGGGCCATGCGCACGCGCAGTACCACCTCGGCGACCTGCACGAGCGCGGCGCCGGAGTTCGCCTGGACCTGCACGCCGCAGCGCATTGGTTCGTGCGCGCCGCGCAGCAGGGCTGCGGGCCGGCGCAGTACCGGCTCGGCCTGATGTACGAGAGCGGGCGTGGAGTCGCCGGCGACTGGGAGCGCGCTGCCGACTGGCTGCGTCGTGCGGCCGAGCAGGGTTGCCACCTGGCCCAGCTGCGGCTCGCGCTGCTGCTGCGTCGCGCGGACCGCGGCGGCGACGACCAGGCCACGGCGTGGCTGCGCCGCGCGGTCGACTACGGCGCCGTCGTCGACGTTCAGCGGCCCGCCAGCATGGCGCGGTCGCGCTCCTGCACGTAACGCGCGACGAAGCTCTCGAACGCGGGCGATTTCTGCGTGAACTCGACGCCGACCGGAAGCATCATGCTGCCGTCGGCTCGGCGCACGGCTTCATCGACGTGCTGCACGCGTCCGGGAACCCGCAAATCGGTGCCCTTCAGGCTGAACTCGACCCCCGCCAGAAGTTCTCCTTCGCGCAGCGGGAACTCGCCCGCCCGCGGCTGCGCCAGCAGCCGCATGCCGCCTGCGCTGAGATCGTGGCAGGTGCCCTCGACCAGCGGCTCGCCAAGCCGCAGCAGGCTGACGGTGCCGACGTCTCCGGCGCCGACCGGAACCCTGAAATAGTGCCTGCGCTGCAGGAAATAGACGTGCTGCGGAAAGCGCGACCGCAGTGCCGGAGATCCGCGCCAGGAGATGGCCTGCAGGGCCTCGGTCTGGAAACCCACGTAGACGCCGCCATAGCGAACCACGCCCATCAGCGGCTGCATCGCCAGCAGCGCCTGCAGGTCCAGCGCCGGAACCGGCATGTCGAGCACCATCCAGTCCTCGGCCTCGTCGACCGCCAGCAGGATCGAGCCCAGGTCCTGCGCCGTGCCGTCGGGCAGCAACGTGACGCGTTCGTGCTGCTCGCAGATGTCGCGCAGCAGGCTTGCCGCACGCTTGCGCGTGGTCAAGCGGTGTTCGTTCGAGAAGATCTCGTCGGCGATGTCTTTCATGGTGATCGGTCCTGGGCTCACGACCGCGCGCGCAGGGGAGCAGATCGGCGGCAATGCATCTATATTAGTCAACGCCCCTGCGGGGCGACGAAACCGGCATGCGCGTGCCGCGCCGCGGAGGGCGTCGACTGTCGCGCTTTGCGACAGTCGACATCCGGGTCGCGCGGTGCGACACTGGGCGAGCGATTCGAATGCTGCGCGGCGCACTGTCCAGCGCAGCCATGCGAGCAGAGCGGCCGGACGAGCCGCCGGGAGACAAACCATGAACAACCTGCGCGGCGCCGACAGCGGCGCACAAAGCGCCGACCAGCTGCAGCTGGCGCGGCAGCTGTTCTTCGAACGCGGCGACGACCCCGGCATGCTGGTGCCCGAGCCGATCGCGCGCAGCTGGAAACGCTGCATCGCCGCGGCGCCGGCGAGCGACGCGGCCGAGCCGCTGCCGCACGCCGAGCTGTTCTCGCGCCGCGACGCGCAGGGGCGGCTGCGCCACCACGCGCTGCCCGAGCTCGAATCGCTGGCCGAGGCGCTGGTGCCGTCGCGCGTCATCGTGCTGCTCGCCGACCCCGAGGGGATGATCCTCGACGCGGCCGGGTCCGACGCGTTCATGACCAAGGCGCAGCGCGTGGCGCTGATGCCCGGGGTCGACTGGTCCGAGCGCAGCCGCGGCACCAACGCCATCGGCACCGCGCTGACCGAGGGCTGCGCGGTCACCGTCGTCGGGCCGCAGCATTACCTGGAGCGCAACGCTGCGATCGGCTGCACCGGAACCCCGCTGCTGGCGCCCGACGGCAGCGTGATGGGCGTGCTCGACGTGTCCGGCGACCCGCGCTGCATCCAGCCGCACACCGTCGGCCTGGTGCGCATGGCCGGGCAAGTCATCGAGCACCGCATCGCGCTGGACTTGCGCACCCCGGGAACCGAGCTGCTGCGGTTCGCGCACGACCCGGCGCTGCTCGGCAGCCACCGCGAGGCGCTGCTGTGGGTGCGCGACGGCATCGTCGTCGGCGCCAACCGCGCCGCGCTGCGCGTGCTCGGCATGACGCTGGCACAGCTGCGCGAGCGCTACGTCGACGACCTGTTCGCCACCCTGCCCGGCGGCGGAACCTCGTGCCTCGAGCTGCGGCCGCACCTGATGCAGCCGGGCCGCTTCACCAGCTGGACCGCGGGCTGGGTCCACGCGCAGGCCGCGCCGCGCGGCCCCGCGCCGGCGCTGGCGCCAGCTGCGCAGTCGTCGC
>JAJZHS010000302.1 GCA_021798395.1 Pseudomonadota bacterium | reverse complement strand
GGTTGGGCCCCCGGCGGTTGAGCCCCCGGCGCTGCGCGCGTGCGGCGCGGCGTCGGCGGTGCGGCGCGCGCCGCCTCGGCGCGTTCGTAGGCGTCGACGATGCGCGCCACCAGCGGATGCCGCACGACGTCGGCGCTGGTGAAGTGCGTCAGCGCGACGCCGCGCAGGCCGCGCAGCACGTCCACCGCCTGCGCCAGCCCGCTGTGCGCGCCGCGCGGCAGGTCGACCTGGCTCAAGTCGCCGGTGATCACCGCGCGCGAGCCGAAGCCGATGCGGGTCAGGAACATTTTCATCTGCTCGGGAGTGGTGTTCTGCGCTTCGTCGAGGATGATGAACGCATTGTTCAGACTGCGCCCGCGCATGAACGCCAGCGGCGCGATCTCGATGGTGCCGCGCTCGAACAGACGCTGCGTGCTCTCGAAACCGAGCAGGTCGTACAGCGCGTCGTACAGCGGCCGCAGGTACGGATCGATTTTCTGCGCCAGGTCTCCGGGCAGGAAGCCCAGGCGCTCGCCGGCCTCGACCGCGGGGCGCGTCAGCACCAGGCGCTCGACCGCGTTGCGCTCGAGGGCGTCGACCGCGCAGGCCACGGCGAGGAAGGTCTTGCCCGTGCCCGCCGGCCCCAGCCCCAGCGTCAGGTCGTGGCCGACGATGCTGCGGATGTAGTCCGACTGGTTCGGCGTGCGTCCGTGCAGCCCGCTTCGCCGGGTGTGCAGCACCGGCTCGTCGGGCGACGGGCGCAGCGCCGGCTGCTGGCCCTGCGCGGCCTGCGTGAGTTCGAGCTGGATGTCGTCGAGGCTCAGCGCCTTTCCGGCCCGCGCCCACAGCGCCTGCAGCAGCTCGAGCGCGTCGCGCGCCCGCGCGCCGTCGATCGCGCACTGGTGGGCCCGGCGGCGGATCGCGACGTCGAACGCGATTTCGATCTGGCGCAGGTTCTCGTCCAACGGCCCGCACAGGTGGGCCAGGCGCGTGTTGTCGGCCGGAGTGAACTGGTGTTTGATCAGCAAGGTGGTCGGCGCGACGGCGATGCCGTCGCCGATGGCGTTTTCGGCAATTGTGCGCCATGCGCACGCCATGCGGGCGGCTTCGCCGACTCTCTACAATCGGCTCTGGCCTAACATCATGTCGTCGCCTCCCGAGCCTCCAGCCTGATGTCCGAAGTCCCGCGCAGCACCCTGATCGTCGATGCGCATGCCGATTCGCGCAGCGCCATGGCACGCCTGCTGGCCCAGGCGCTGCCCGATTTGCCGGTCTGCGAGGCGGCGTCGTGCGCGCAGGCCGAGGCGGTGATCGCGCGCTGCGCGGTCGAGCTGGCGCTGATCGATTTCGGCCTGCCCGACGGCAGCGGGCTCGACGTGCTGCGCACGCTGCACGCCGCGCAGCCGCAGGCGCGCGTGGTCGTCATCAGCCTGCTCGACGACGACGCGCACGTGTTCCCGGCGTTGCGCGCGGGCGCCTTCGGCTACGTGCTGAAGGACCGCCCCGAGGTCGAACTGGTCGCGCAGCTGCGCCGCATCCGCGACGGCGAGCCGCCGCTGAGCTCTTCGGTGGCGCTGCGCATGCTGCAGCATTTCAACGGGCTGCAGAACGGCGCCGCGCAGGATCCGAACGCAATCAGGTGGGGCCGGCGCGCGACCGATCAGCCCGGGGGCGTGCGCGCTGACCTCGGCGCGATGCTGATGGGTGGGCGCTCCGGCGGTGACGAGCCCGAGGTGGTGCTGACCGAGCGCGAGACCGAGGTGCTGCAGCGCGTCGGCAAGGGCTACACCCTGCCCGAGATCGCGCTCCAGCTCGGGCTGTCGCGGCACACCGTGGCCGACTACGTCAAACAGGTCTATCGCAAGCTCGACATTTCGTCGCGTGCCGAGGCCGCGCTGGAAGCCGCGCGGCGAGGCCTGGTGCGCTGATCGTGCCGGCCATGCGCGAGCCGGTCTGCTATCTCGACGGGGCCTGGCTGCCGCTGGCGCAGGCCCGCGTTCCGGTGATGGACCGGGGGTTCCTGTTCGGCGACGGCGTCTACGAAGTGGTTCCGGCGTACGACCGCAGGCCGCTGCGCCTGGCCGATCACCTGGCTCGGCTGCACCGCAGCCTGCGCGCCATCGGGCTGGCCGATCCGCTGGGCGATGCGGCCTGGAGCGCGCTGATCGCGCGGCTGCTGCGCGACAACGACCCCGCCGATCAGTGCGTCTACCTGCAAGTCACGCGCGGCGTGGCGCCGCGCCGCGACCACGCGTTCCCGGCCGGCGTGACGCCGACCGTGTTCGGCTACAGCTTCGCGTTTCCGCACCTGCCGCAGGATCTTCGCGAACGCGGTGTCCACGCCGTCACGCTGCCCGACCGGCGCTGGTCGCTCGGGAACGTGAAAAGCATTTCGCTGCTCGGCAGCGTGCTCGCGCGCCAGGCGTCGGCCGAGGTCGACGCGCAGGAGACCGTGCTGGTGCGCGACGGCTGGCTGACCGAGGCTTCGGCGTCGAACGTCTGGGTCGTGCGCGCCGGCGCGCTGCTGTGCCCGCCGATGGACGCGCTCAAGCTCGAGGGGGTTCGCGTGGCGCTGTTCGACGAGCTCGCCGCCGCGTGCGGCGTGGCGCTGCAGCGACGCCCGGTGGCCGAATGGGAGCTGCGCTGCGCCGACGAGGTGCTGCTGAGTTCGGCGACCAAGGAAGTGCTGGCCGTGACCCGCCTCGACGGCCGCCCGGTCGGCGACGGGCGCCCGGGCCCGGTCTACCGCGCGCTGTACGGCGCGTACCAGGCAGCCAAGGCCGCGTTGTCCGCAGGCGCCTGAGCCATGCAGCCCGCGAGCGACGACGCCGAAAGCCCACTGCGGTTTCCGTGCGACTTCCCGTTGAAGATCATGGGGCGCAGCGCAGACGGTTTCGCCGACGCGGTGGTCGCGGTGGTGCTGCAGCACGCGCCCGATTTCGACGCCGCAACGCTGCGCGTGCGCGCCTCGCGCGCCGGCAACTATCTGAGCTGCACGTGCACCATCCGCGCCACCAGCCGCGCGCAGCTCGACGCACTGTACCGGGCGCTGACCGCGCACCCGCTGGTCAAGGTCGTGTTGTAGGGGGGGGGCGAGTCAATTTGGGGCGGCCCGGCCCTGTGGGGGAACGTTTTTTTGGCCCTGTGTTGACAGCGGTGTCATGTCCCTGCACAATCTCACTTCTTCGCTGAACGCGAAACCAGCGGCGCCGAGCCGGTGGCTGCGCGCGGCGGATGTCAGGCAGTACGGGCGATGGGCGATGAACGTCGCACAAAACCGGATGCTTGACAGGGAATTAAAGGTTGTGCAAGAATATCGATTCTTCGCTGCTTGAGCAGCAAACGATGTGGAAGCGATGAGCTTTCGGGTCGGGTTCCTTAACAGAATGAAAAGCCGATAAGTGTGGGCGTTTGACCGTCTTGCAAAAGATGATGTTTGAACGCTCAACAGTAAATACGGAGAAATCCGTAATTCC
>JAJZHS010000027.1 GCA_021798395.1 Pseudomonadota bacterium | reverse complement strand
ATCGACGGTGTGGCACTCCTTTGCGCAGACCATCCGCGACAACGCCGGACGCATGGAGCGCGCCTTCCACGCGCGCGCCCGCAAGCTGCCGACGATGAACGCGGAGGACGCGATGGAATCCTATGCGAAGCTCGCGCAACTGCACGCGAACAACATGCGCGCGCTGTCAGCCGCCTTCGGCAGGCTGTACGCGGTGCTGACGCCGACGCAAAAACGCATCGCCGACCGCCTGTTCCGCAACCCGCACCCGCGCCACCGGCGCTGAGTTCCGCAGGCGGTTTGCGGACTCCGCTCGGGCGCCAAAGACCTGATGCACGCCCGTCGGTTCAGGCTTCGATCAGCCCGGCACGAATGGCGATCACCGCCAGTTCGGCGGCATTGCCGGCGTGCAGCTTCTGCTTGACGTGGTACAGATGTGTGCCGACGGTACTGGCACTGAGGTGCAGATCACCGGCGATCTGCTGCACCGAGCGGCCCCGCGCCAGTTGCAGGAACACCGTGAACTCCTTCGGCGTCAAGGCCTCGGCCGGGTTGGCTGTGGCTTCCAGTTGCGCCAGCGCGATCTGCTCGGCCAGCCCGGGGTCCAGATAGCGCTGCCGCCGCGCCACCCGCGCCACGGCCTCGATCAGCGTCTCCGGTTGGCAGCGCTTGCACAGATAGCCGAGTGCGCCGGCCTGCAGCGCGCGCACCGGGATCATGGCATCGTGATGCGCCGAGACCACCAGCACTCGAGCGCGGGGCTCGCGCGCACGCAAGCGCCGCGTCGCCACGATCCCGTCGACCCCCGGCATCGACACGTCCATCACCAGCACATCGGGCGCCTGTTCGGCGTGCAGGCGCAGCGCCTCCTCGCCGCTGCGCGCGGCGCCGACGACCGTCGCCCCTGCGGCTTCCAGAAGCATCTGGAAGCCCAAGCAGACCATTGCGTGGTCATCCGCCAGCAGAATGCGGAGCCCGTCCAGCTGCGTGCCCATCGTGACATCCTTGCACATGATCCGGCGCAGTGCGCTGCAACCGGGCGCACAAACGCGTGCCTCGTCCAGCATCGGCGCCGACGCTGAGTTCACCGCCCAGCGCCAGCACGCGCGCGCGCATGCCGGCCAGGCCGAGCCCGCCTCCGGAGGAAGCGCCGAAGCCGCAACCGTCGTCAGCGACGACGAGTTCCAGCCAATCGCCGGGCAGACGGCGCAATGCGACGTCGACCCGCGTCGCCTCCGCATGCCGCGCGACATTCGTCAAACCTTCCTGAGCGACACGCTGCAGCGCGTGCGCCACGACCCAGTCGAGCGGCTCCGATCCGCCGGCCAGGCTCCAGCGCAGCGCGACCTCGGGATAATCGCGTTGCCAGGTCTCGAGATCGCGCCGCAGCAGATCGTCGATGACCAGCTGTTGCGGCGCGCGATGCAGCCGCTGCAGGATCACCCGGACGCCGTCCTGCATCTGGCCGGCCACCGCGACGATGCGCCGAGCCTGCTCGAGGGTCGCAGCATCGCCCTGCGCGCGCTGCGCGATCGCCCCGGCGATGGCGCGCACCGCGGTGATGCATTGCGCCAGCTCGTCGTGCAGTTCGCGCGCCAGGCTGCGGCGCTCGGCCTCGAGCGCCGCCTGCAGGTGCGCCGCGGTGGCGCGCTCGCTGTGCAGCTTCACGTTCTCGTCGACCGCCTCGCGCAGCCTGTCGACCATGCCGTTGAACGCGCGCGCCAGGCGATCGAGCTCGGGAATCGGCAAGACCGGCAAACGCGTGTCGAAACGCCCTTCGCCGGTGCGCTCCAGCGCCCGCATCACCACATCCAGCGGTCGCAGCGAGCGCCGCAGTGCCAGCCAGGTCAGAAGCAGCGACGCCAGCAGAACCACCACCGTCCGCCCGGCCATCGCCCGCAACAGGCCCCAGGCCTGCGCCAGCGCAGGCGCCGGGTCCGGGGTGACGACGAACGTCAAACCGCCGCCGCCAATGCGCCAGGGGTCGACCCGCGGCGCGACCAGCGCGACGAACCACCTCGGCACCTTCGGACCCGCCGGCCCGCGCAGTTCCGGTGCGCGATAGATCCTGCCGCTGGCCTGGTCGATGACCTCCAGGGCATTGTCGCGCACCGCGCCGAGCGCATAGATGCGGGCGATCTCCTGCGCCCGTTGCGTGGCCGAGGCATGCGCGCGCAACTCGCTGGCAACCACGCTCAACCATTGTTCGGCGACATCGCCGGCGGCCGCCACCTGCAAGGCGACGACGCGCCTGGTGTGCTGCACCCACAGGTTTCCGAGACTGAACAGCAGGACCGCGACGAGCACGGTAAAGGTCAGACCGACGCGCGTCTGCAGACTCAACCTCCCGGTGCGCTTGGCCATGCCTTGCTGGATCCTGCTCAAAATATGTGGATATTAGCCACGGTTCATGCAAATGCAGACTTTGGCTGATAGCATAAACCGAAGCGCCGAGGCGCTTTGCTTTACCACTCGAGCAGCGCCTCGCGCAGCCGCTCGTCGATGTCGATTGTTTGGCCCAGGCAGTCCCGCGCGTAATGCGCGACGCTGCGATGCCGAGCCGCCACCGCGTCGAACATCGCCTCGAGATACCGTGGGTCTGCCTGCAGCAGCGGCAGCCAGTGACCGCGCGGCGTCGCCCGTGCGGCGTCGCGCCAGGCGCCGGCGACGAATTTCGCCTCGTGCAGCGCCTGCACCCGCTGGCTGGCGACGTAGTCGGCCAAGATGGCGTCGCGCCGGGCGCCGAGCAACGCCAGCAGCAACGCCGCGGCCACACCGGTCCGATCCTTGCCCGCTGCGCAGTGAAACAGCACCGCCCTCCCCGCCACGGCGGTTTCCAGCAGCGCGGCGAGCGCCTCCGCCAGTGCGAACGGCAAGCGCCGATACAGGCCGCACATCACTTCGACCGTGCAGCCAGGCGACGCGAAACATTGCGGGATCACCGCCTGCGGCTCGATCCCGGGGGTGGTCGTCGTGCACTGCCAGCGCGGCACTTCGGCCAGAGCCGCGGCGGTGGTCGGCGCGCGGCGGCGCTCGGACGGCGTGCGCAGATCGACGATCCGTGCCAGACGCAGCGCGGCAAGCTGCTGCGCCCCTTCCGCGCTCAGGCCCGACAACTCGCCGCAGCGCAGCACGCGCCGCGCGCGCAGGCGCCGGCCATCGGCGCACGCGATGCCTCCGAGGTCGCGCAGATTGCGGCTGCCTTCGACGCTCAGCGCCGCGCCCGCGCCCCGACCCTGCTGCGGCGGCGCCTCAGCGGTACGTGCCACTTGCGTTCAGCGCCAGATTGCCGCCATCGACCGGCAGCAAGACGCCGTTGACGCCGGCCGCGGCGTCCGAGGCCAGGAAGACTGCGGCGCCGACGAGTTCTGCGGGTGCCATCAGCCGGCCCTTCGGCAAGCCGCCGACGATGCGCGGCAGCACCGTCGCGCGGAACACCGGGTCCTGCAGATGCTGCTGCAGGCCGGGCGTCATGGTCTGCGCCGGCAAGATCGCGTTGGTCCGGATTCCGGCCCCGGCGTATTCAACCGCCAGTTCCCGCGTCATCATGTGAATCGCGCCTTTCGTGCAACTGTAGGCAAAGGCACCGCGGCCGAGCGCACTGACCCCGGCGTTGGAGCCGATGTTGATGATGCTTCCGCCGCGCTCCAGCATGCGCGGCAGCGCCTGGCGTACGCACAGGAAATAGCCGGTGACGTTGACGGCGAACATGCGATTCCAGGTCTCGAGCGAGACCTCGTGCGGCCGTTCCCGACTGGGAAAGACGAACGGCACGTTGACCAGGATGTCGAGCTTGCCGAAGCGACCGTCGACCTCGGCAAAAAGCGCCTCGACGGCGGCCGGCACCGCGCTGTCTCCGGGAACCTCGAGATACTCGCAACCGAGCGCCTCGAGTTCCTCGGAGGTCCGGCGCAAGCCTGCCGCGTCGATGTCGGAAACCGCCAGTTGGGCGCCAGCCTGCGCCAGCCCCAGCGCGATGGCGTGGCCGATGCCGCCGTTGGCGCCTGCGCCGGTCACCACCGCGGTCTTGCCGACCAGACTGAACAGGCGATGGCTCACGAATCCCCCCAAGGCCCGGCGACATGCGCGGCCTCTTGCGGCGTCCCGCGGTTTTCCCGAGAAGCGGCCGACAGGACGGTAACCGTGCCGCGATCGCCGTCGATGCGCACGGCGGCGCCATCCTGCAGCAGCGCCGTGGCGCCCTCGAGCACCACGGCTGGAATTCCCGCTTCGCGCGCCTGGCACGCGCCATGGGCCAGAATGCCGCCGACCTCGACGATCAAGCCGGCGACGACCCGCAGCGACGGCGCGAGTCCCAGGCCAGCGGCGCGCGCCACCAGGATTTCGTCGCCGTTGAAGCCGCGGCCCGCGGCGCCGGGGTCGACGACGCGCACCACGCCGACGGCGACACCCGGCGCCACCCCGCGGCCGACGAGGGCTCGCGACGCATCGGCCGGCGGCCGCCGCTGCCCGATCTGATCGAGCCGGCTGGCGATGATGACGTCGGGCATGCGGTGCTCATGGGCCAGTTGCAAGGCCCAGCGCCGGCGCCGGCGGCGCAGCTCGATGACCCCGCGCATCGAGCCGGGTCGGGCGGCCACGCAACGCGCCAGATCGCCAGGCTCGAGATAAAACATATCGTCCGGCTCCAGCCCGACCTTCGGCGCCAGCTGCAGCAGCGCTGCGCGGATCGCCGCGTATTCGACCGCGTAGTGGTATTTGAGGGTCTCGCGCAGCGGCAGGAAGCGCTGCGCCATGCGCAACTCGTCGAACAGCCGGGCGACGGGGCCGCTGCCGCGCAGGCGCGACTTGAGCCTGCCTTCCAATTCCATCCGGGTTTCGATCTGGCGGCGGAATTCGAGGCCTGGCCGACGCCCGGACGCAGCAAGATCGCGCAGCATGCGCTCGACCGCGTCGGCATCTTCGACGATGCGCGGCAGCGACAGCTCCAGTTCGTTCGACGCCAGATGACCGTACGCGCCAAGAAAGGATGAGCGGCTCAAGCGTCCCGCGGCGACCCGTTCCAGATCGATCATCTGTTCGGTGATCCGGCTTCCGGGAAGCCCCTGCAGCAACCGCGGCCACAACTCTGCCGATTCGTCGCCGAAGCATTCGCCGAGCGTCAGCCGCACCATGTCGGCGAAAAAAAATCCGATGCGCGCAGCGACCACGAAATCGACGCAGACGCCTCGCCGCAATGCGTCGATGCGCGCCGCGATCTCGCACGACAGATCCTCCGCCGTGCAGCCGCGCCGCTCGCCGGGCCGCTGCCGCGCCAGCCGGGCGGCCAGCGCCGGCTCGAGCGCACCGGAAAACGCGCGCAGAAAAGTCTGGGCGTGCCGCGCCATGCGGCCGCGGAAATCCTCGGCCAGCCGGTGGTGACGTTCTCCGGCCGCGCCGAACCGGGCCAACGCCTCGGTCCGCGACAAACGCTGCGCATACAGCCCGGTCTCGGGGTAGTTGGCCAACTGCGGATCCGCGACCACGCGCGCGACATGCTCGGCGCGATCGAACGGCAGGCCGATGTCGAAGGTCGCGGCGTCGACCTCGACGTTGAAATAGGCCTGGCCGCAAATCAACTCGTAAAGCGGCCGGGCCGCGTCGCCGTCCAACCGGTAGCCCAGGCGCTGGCGGCCGGTGACGATCGCGCCGTGGCGCGACGCAAAGACTTTCCGGAACAGGCCGAAGCTCATCGGCGTCGGCGTCGGCAGCAATTCGCCGATATTGCCGTTGCTGAACACCGCCTCCGGCGCCTGCAGGACACCGGTCTTGCGCAGCCGCGCCACCCGTCGCGCCAACCGCCCGCGCTCCCGCCGCAATGCACCGTCGTCGTCGCGCGGCGGCGCCGCGCCGTGGCGCGGGATCGGTCGGGACTGCAAAAGATGGATGCGGCCCCCGGCGATGGCGAATTCGACATCCTGCGGCGCCCCGAAAAGCCGCTCCACGGACCGTCCAAGCCGCGCCAGCTCGACGAGTTGGGTGCGCTCCAGCGCCGGCCGCAGCGCGCGCTGCGCAGGCAGCGCGATCTCGCAACCGCCGCGCAGCATGCTGCGCTTGACGCAGATCTGTTCGGCGATCAGGCGCCCCTCCGGATCGATGACGAAACTGTCGCCGCTGACGCGCCCGGCGGCCAGCGGCTCGCCCAACCCGGGCACGGCGTTGACCAGCAGCGTCTGCGATGAGCGCGTCATCGGGTCAGCGGTGAACAGCACGCCGGCGACGTCGGCGTCGACCATTTCCTGGATCAGCACCGCCATCGCCTCGTCATCGCCCGCGCGCCCGTGGCGCCGACGGTAGGCCCGCGCCACGGGGCTGCGCGCCGAAGCGTAGCAAGCCGCAGCAGCGTCAAGCAGCGCGTCCTCGCCGCGAACGTCGAGCACGGTGGTGAAAATGCCGGCCCAACTCGCCTCCTCGCCGTCCTCGACCACCGCCGAGCTGCGCACCGCCGCGGCCCGCATGCCGCAGGCGCGGTAGGCGTCCAGCAGCGTGGCGCGCAGCGGCGCATGCTGCAGCGGCGCGGCACGCCACGGATCGGGCAGCTGGCGCCAGGCGCTGGTGCTCAGGCAGAAACCGGGAGCCACTGCATAGCCCGCTTGCAGCAGCAGGCCGAGCCGGTAGGCTTTGGCGCCGACCAGCGGCAGGTCTCCGGGTCGAATGTCGGCCAGCGCGATGATCGGGCGGGCAGATCGCTGCGCTGCTGCGGCGCCGCCCGCGTCGTCCGCGCGACGGCTCGGCAAAGAGGCGTCCATCACCACCGCCTCAGGCCGCCGCGGCGCCCACGCGACGGTCGTCACGGTGGCTGCGTTCGCTGACCCAGCGCGCCTTGATGTCGCTCCACTCCGGCAGGAACCCGCTCAGGTCGCGAGATCCGCGCAGCACATGGTCGAGCGCCCGCCGATAAAAGGCGGTGATCGCGCAAACCAGTTCGACCGAGCGCTCGCGCCCCGGAATCTTGAAACGCGACACGCCGACTTCGACATAGTCCGGAAGTTCCCACAGAAGCAACTCCGGGCTGCTCTTGAGCTGGCGCGCCCCAGTCAGCAACTCGGTGCCGGAGCGAAAGTTCCAACGCCCCTGGCAAATGCGGTGGCAACTGCCGCCGCGACCGGCGCTGCCGACGAAATGGTCCTTGCCCTGCTCGTCACACGCGTGATCGATGCGGAAATAGCTGCTCGCATGGCAACGCCCCGGGCAGATCCAGCTCCGTTGCGGCGTCTCGAACAAGAAGGCCTCCAGCGCGATCCCGGTTCGCCCCTTGGCCTCGGCGATTTCGGCCGAACCCCAGCGGTACGGCAGCACGACATGATCCGCGCCGAGCTGCCGATACACGCGGATGTCCTCGCTGTTGAATAGCCCGGCAGTGACACTGACATGGATTTCGATTCCCGGAACGCGTTCGCGCACCAGCCGGATACAGCCTGGATCGCAGAGCATCACGCCTCCGGCGCCCCAGGCGGCGTAGCGGCCGACCTTGTCCAGGAAACAGCCGATCTCGTCCGGCGCCGGCATGACGTTGATCGCGATGCGCACATCCTTTCCGCCGCTGCGACCGTGCTCGATCAGCTCGCGAATCTCGGCGTCGCTCAGCTCGTCGCTCGCGGGCCGCCGACTCCAGCCGTGCGGCCCGACGTAGACCGAATCGGCGCCATGATCGAGCGCGCCCGCCGCCATCTGCAAAGTCCCCCCGGGGGCCATCAGTACTGCCATCGTTTTCTCCCGCATGTGATCAAGGATTGCGCCAGAGGCAATCGTCCATGAAGATCCCGGCGGGCATCCGCTCGAAACCGACGGAATCGGCGCCGCAGCGCTCCACGATCGTCTCGAACACGCGCTGCAGCGCGTCGCCGCGGTCGCCGCCGTGCCAGCCGCAGACCCGCTGCAACCACTTCTGCCGCAGACGCCGCAGAATCTGCGGCGGTGCGTCTCGCCGGACCGCGCCGCCGACCGCCGTGGCCCAGGCGTCGGCGTCGTCGCGCAACAGCGCCACGGCGTCGGCCAAGGCCGCCGCAAAACCCCGCAGAAGCTGCGGCCGGTCCGCGAGCAGATCCTCGCGGCAGGCGAAAAAGCTGCTCGGAGACCCTCCCGCGCCGAGTTCGTCCAGCACGTCGGTCAGATCGAGGATCTCCTCGAAATCCCCCGTCGCCAACAGCTTGGGGATCAACGGCCAGTACAGCAGCGCGGCGTCGACCTGGCCGCGGCGCAGGCTGGCGAGCAGCTCGGTCTTCGACCCGGCTTCGACGACGACGGCCTGCGCCTGCGGATCGAAGCCGTGGCGGCCGAGGCACGCCGCGCGCAACAGCAACCAGTTCTTGTCGAGCCGGCGCACCACGCCGACGCGGCGGCTCCGCAGTTGGTCGAGACCGCCGATGCCGCTGGCGCGGCCGACCACCAGTCCGCCGACGATGCGGCCATAAGGCGCCGCAGCGCAGATTGGCAGCCCACCGGCGCGGCAGCGGGCAATGGACAGCCAGTCGGTGTCGATCACGTCGACCCGACCATCCAGCAGCGCCGCCTCGGTGGCCTGCCAGCCGCCGCAGACCCGGTCACCGAGCAGTTCGAGCTGAAGCCGCCAGCCATGCCTGGCGTCGAGACCGTGGCGCTCGATCGTCGCCATCAACCAGCGCGTGCTTCCGGTGGCCTCGAACGCCGCCCGCAGCGTCGCACCGGGTGGCCGGCGCGCGGCGTGGCCGCGCCGCGGCGACTTGGTCAACCCGGGCATACCGCGCCGTCCGCCGCTTCGCGCGCCCGTGACATCAACGTGTCGACCCGTTTGCGTTTCTCGTTGACCCAACGGCGGCGCAGCACCGTCATCTCATCCAGATAGACAGTCATGTCGCACTGGCCGTGCTGCAGCACGCCGTCGATGACCTTGCGGTAGAACCGCACCAGATCGCTGATCAGCGGCGCCGGGCGCTCGCGGCCCGACAGCTTGAAATACCGCACGCCATGCGCGATGCACTGCGGAATCTGCTCCAGCATCAGGCGCGCGTCGCGCCGCAAGCGGATGTCGATGGCCGCGGCGTCCGGGGCCTCGAACGCCCACGGCGTCTGGCACACCCGATAACACTCCTTGGAACCGCGGTTGGCGCTTCCGTGGAAGGCCTCGCGGCGTTCCACCGCCAGCCAGTCGCGGAATTTCAAGTAGCTGCTCATGATGCATTTGCCGGGACAGATCATCCCGGTCTGCACTGTCTCGAACAGGAAAACCTCCAGCGCGATGTCGCTGGTCTGCTGCGCCGCGACGAGTTCCGCGCTGCCCCAGCGGTAGGGCACGATGATGCCGTCGGCACCGAGCGCGCGATAAAAGCCGGCGTCGTACCGATTGGTGATTCCGCTGCCGATGCTGACGTGGATCGCCGCGTCCGGGACGAGACGCCGCATGTGGACAATCGCCCCGGGCTCGGTGACGACGAAGCCGCGCGCGCCCCACGCGGCGTATCGCCGCACCTTGCGCAGAAAATGCTCGACCTCGAATGTGCTGGGGCAGGCGTTCATCGCGACCCAGACTTCCTTGTCGGCGCTCGCGCCGTGGTCGATCACCGCGCGGATCTCGTCGTCGCTGAGTTCCGATTCGTAGGGCCGACGGCTCCAGCCGAGGGGACCGACATAGACCGCGTCGGCGCCTTGGTCGATGGCGCCCACCGCCATCTCCACGGTACCCGCGGGAGCGAGCAGCTTGGCCATCGCCTAATTCCCCGCGACGTAACGTTGGCCGGCGCTTTCGAAGTAGTAGCCGTTGCACAGCCCCATCTTCGTCAGGCCACCGAGTTCGGCAACCCAGTCCGCCGGGTCGGAAGCCGGCGCGCCAGAAAAGACTTGCTCCAGGGCTTGTCGATAGATCCGTCCAACCGTCGCCACGTAGTCGCGCTCCTCGCCGTGGCTCTGCACATAGAAATTGCGCAGGCCGGCGGCGGCCAACGCGCCGAGATGCTCGATCATGCACAGATCCTTGCCGCTGAGGGTCATGCGCCCGGCGTCTTTCAGCGACCATCCGCCCTGCTCGCGGGTCAACCAATGGGCCTTGGAACAGAAAAACTTGCAGTCCGAACCCGGGGCCACCGCGTTCTCCATGATGAAACAGGTCTCCGAGATGACCAGAGGAATCTTGCCGTGCACCGGAACCAGCACGTCGATCGGCGCCTGGTCGCGGATGTAGACGATTTCCTTCAGGCTGAGCTCGGGGTTTGGGTAGACCCTGGTGACCCCATAGTCCTTCAGCACCTTGGCGGTCTCGTGGGTGTACAAATTTCCGAACACGCCGAGATGCACCGGAATCTCGCAACCCATGTCCTTCAGCACCCGCAGCAACCCCAGGTTGTGCACTTCCAATGCATCGATCGGCAAGGCCAGCGCGGCTTCGATCGATTCCCGGACCCAGGCAATGTCATGGTTGCTCGGGACGGCGTACAGCCGGACATAGCACTTCTTGCCGGAGTCTTTCACCAGTTCGACACCTTCGCGCAGCAACCCTGGGTGCGAACAGAAATTGTTCGGATACTCCGGGCAGGAAAAATCCCCGAGATACAGTGCGTCGTAGGATGAGAAATCGCCTTGCCGCAACTGCTTCGGGTTGGCCACGTTGGTCGACAGTTCAAACATCTGCTTGCTCCCTACCGGGTCATGAACAAAGCCGCCGTCCGGGCGGCCGGACGATTCAATCGGCGATCAACGACAGGACGCGCCGCGATTCGGCTTCCGCCTCCGAAATCAGACGGTCGTCGCGCGCGCCGCGTTCGGCGCCCCAGCGCTGGCGCAATTGCTCGAGTTCGGGGACGAAATCGTGGAGATCCGCCCGATCGGTTTCCAGGATCCGATCGACGGCCCGCCGGTACATGCGCACGATGTCGCGCACCAGCGCGGTGGAACGGTCGCGCCCCGGAACCTTCAGGCAGCCGACTCCGGCGCGTAGATAGTCCGGCAGTTCGGTGATCCACAGCGCCGGATTGGTCTTGGTCGTCAGGCGGGTTCGCGACACGGTCTCGCCGGCGTTGAAATTCCAGTTGCTCTGGCAGACCCGCAAGCAATCGCCACCGCGGCTGGCGCTGCCGAAGAAGTGGTCCTTGCCCGCTTCGTCGAGCCAGCGGCGGAAGCTGAAAAAGCTGCTCATCATGCACTTGCCGGGACAGATCTTTCCACCCGACGGAGTCTTGAACAGGAACACTTCGATGCCGACGTCGGTCTGGCTCCGGATCTGCTCGATTTCCGCCACGCTCAGACGGTACGGCAGCACCACGTAGGTGGCGCCGACGCTGCGCAGGAATCGGACATCCTCGTAATTCGTGATGCCGCAACCGACGCTGGTGTGGATATCGGCACCCGGCAGGTTCCGGTGAACCAGGCGCATGCAGCCAAGATCGCTGATCATGAAGCCGCGAGCACCCCACTCGGTGTATTTGCGCACGCGCTCCAGAAACATGGGGATTTCCGTCGAACTCGGCTGGGTGTTGACGACCACCCGCACCTCCTTGCCTTTGCGTGCGGCGTAATCGATCACCTCGCGAATATCGTCGTCGCTGAGCTCGTTCTCGGCGCCCCGCCGGCTCCAGCCGCGAACCCCGACATAGGTGGCTTCCGCCCCTTCGTCGAGCACCGTCATGGCCATTTCCTTGGTGCCACCGGGGGCCATCATCATCACCATCGCGCATCACCTCCGATCTAGATTGCGCCGGGCGACTCGACCGGTCGCCCCGAAATCGCCTGCAATTCGCCCGTTTCGCGCAGGATCGCGCGCAGCGCGGCGATCAAGCGCCGGTTGTCGTCGTCGCTGCCGACACTCACCCGGAGCGCGCCGGGGAGGCCGAAGCGTGTCGTGTCCCTGACCCGCACCCCGCGCTGTTCGAGTTGCCGACACAGCGCCGCGCTGCAGCCGGAACGGACCAGGATGAAGTTCGCGCTGGAGTCGACGCAATCGAGCCCCATCCGGCCAATTTCCGTGCGCAACGCCTGTCGCGCGACGGCGTTGTGCGCGACGCAGCGCCGCAGATGCTCCCGGTCGTCGATCGCCGCGACCGCCGCGGCCTGCGCCAGCGCGTTGACGTTGTAGTGCTGGCGCAGGGCGTGGATGCGCTGCACCGTCGTCGCCGCGCCAACGGCGTAACCGATGCGCAGTCCGGCCAGGCCGTAGGCCTTGGACAGCGAGCGCGTCGCCAGCACCCGCCGGCCCTGTCGGGCGAAGCCCACGGCGTCGGCAAAATCTTCGCCGCCGGCATATTCCGCATAGGCTTCGTCGAGAATCACCGTGACCGCCTCGGGTAGGCGGTCGAGAAAGCGCTCGAGTGCGGCGCGGGCGACGACCGTGCCGGTCGGGTTGTGCGGATTGCCGAGAATCACCAGGCGCGTGCGCTGGCCGACGCGCTCCAGCATCGCCGGCAGATCGTGGACGTCGCACCGCAGCGGCACCGCCACCGCACGGCCGCGCGCCCGCTCGATCGCGGCGTCATAGGGCGGGAAGCCCGGTCGGCTCAGGATGGCCTCGTCGCCCTGCTCCAGATGCGCGCGCACGGCCAGTTCGAGCACCTCGCAAGAACCGTTGCCGAGCGCGATCCACGACGCGTCCACGCCGTGCTGCCGGGCCAGCGCCGCGGTCACCGCGCGGCCGTCCTTGTCGGGATAGCGGTGCACCCCGGACAACGCGGCGACGATGGCCCGGCCGACCCTCGGCGAGGGCCCAAGCGGATTTTCATTGGCCGACAGATCGATCACGGAACGCACCATTCGAGGAGGACTCGGGAAACGATGAATGCCGTCCATTCTTGGCGCTGCCGGGTTTCGGCGCATGCGCGAAACAGCCAAAACAACCTCATGAATTTCATGAGTCCGCAGTTCGCCGCCACACCCCGCATCGGCGCGTGTCGCGTCTTGCGACATTGGCGCTGTGCATCGAAACCCCTTAGGCTCGTCCGCACCTGTTCACCGATCACCCCGGCTTCGGCCTGGTCGATGTCTACGCCGCGCTGCTGCCGACCTGGACTTCCAGCCCGGCGTGCACGTGCACTGCCAGGAAGCCGTGCTGCGGATCCACGACGGGCAATCCAAGATGCGCGATCTGCCGGCCGAGATGGGCGGCTCCGGCGTGACCTTGCCCGAGTGACCGTACCGGAACGACCCTGCCGCCGGAAACCGGATCACGTGCGAATAGGTAGAGGCGCGACCAGGGGTCACCGCGATGTACGCAATCTCCCGTCGACTTGGTCAGCGCACGGTCGCCGGCAGCGCCGCGCGCTGCGCGGCGTCGTGGGACACGCCGAGGAACATCTGCGCCTGCCCCGACTTGTCGCGCCAGACCATCAGCGCGAACGCGAAATAGGCACCGGCGCGCAGCGCGACCACCGCCCAGTCGGACTCGACGAACTGCGTCGCCAGCGACCACGGCAAGCCAAGGCGTCGGCCCGGCGCCGCAGGTGACAACGCCTACGGGATCCGGTTTCCAGGGGCAAGGTCAGCCCTTGCCTTGCTGAGACGTGGAATTCTAGACGTCCAAATGGCGCGCCCGGCTGGGATCGAACCAGCGACCCTTGGCTTCGGAGGCCAATACTCTATCCACTGAGCTACGGGCGCGTTTCGGGTGCCAGGGTCGCGCGCATCGCGACGCGCCGTCGAAGAAAGCGGCCTGAACGAGGCGGCCTGGCACGGTGCTGAAACAGCAGCGCGCAAGTGTATCAGACGGTCGCCGCGGAGCGCCGCGGCGGACAGCGCGTGACGTTCGGGGCAGTACGGGGCCCCGGGCACTCGCCCAGGCCATATCATGCAAGGCGTTCGCCGCTTTTGACCTCATTCAACCTTGATGCCGACCATGAGCGCACACGACCCCAAGCCTGATCCAAACAACAGCGACCTGCCGTTCGCGCCGACCTTGCGCAAGACAATCGTCATCCTGCTCGTCGGTTTCGCCACACCGGTGATCGTGCTGCTGCTGCTCGTGCACTTCATCTCCAGCGGCGCGCCGACCGAAGCGAATTCGACCGTCGCCGCCGACCAC
>JAJZHS010000026.1 GCA_021798395.1 Pseudomonadota bacterium | reverse complement strand
GTCGTCTCGCACCGCTCGGGCGAAACCGAGGACACGACGATCGCCGACATCGCGGTGGCGACCAACGCCGGCCAGATCAAGACCGGCTCGCTGTCGCGCTCGGACCGCATCGCGAAGTACAACCAGCTGCTGCGCATCGAGGAAAACCTCGGCGACGTCGCGCGCTTCGCCGGCCGCAGCACGTTCTACAACCTGCGCTGACACGCCGATGCGCTGGGTCGGCATCGTGCTGATCGGCGCGCTGGCGCTGCTGCAGTGGTCGCTGTGGTTCGGCGACCGCAGCCTGCCGCAGGTGCGGCGGCTGCGCGCCGAACTGCTGGCACAGCAGGCGGCCAACCTGGCCGCCGAACAGCGCAACGCGGCGCTGCACGACGAGGCCGTGGACCTGCGCCACGGTCTGCAGGCGGTGCAGGACCGCGCGCGGCGCGACATGGGCATGATGCGCCCGAACGAGCTGTACGTGCAGGTGCTGCCGGCTTCGGCGCCGCTGCCGCCGGCGGCCTCGGCGCCACGCTGACGCCAGCGGCACGCGGCTACTGCGCGTCGCGCGGCGCCGGCGGCTGGTCGACCTCGGCGCGGAACAGGCGCGCGGCGTCGACCAGGTCGAAGGTGTACGCGGCGCCGCAGAATTCGCAGGTCACCTCGACCTCGCCGCGCTCCTTCAGCACCGACTCGACTTCGTCGCGCCCCAGCGCGCGCAGCATGTCGGCGACGCGATGCGTCGAACAGGTGCAGTGGAAATGAGGCCGAAGCGGGTCGAATACGCGCGGCTCCTCCTGCCAGAACAACTTGTGCAACAGGTCTTCGGGGGTGCGCTGCAGCAGCTCGTCGCGCCCCAGCGTCGACGCCAGGTGCACCGCGCGCGCGAACGCCTCGTCGGCGTCGTCGGCGTCGCGCGCATGCCCCCCGTCACCGGGCATGCGCTGCACCAGCAGGCCGCAGGCGCGCTGCGCGTCGGCCGCCAGCAGCAGCCACGACGGGATCTGCTCCGAATCGCGCAGATACTGGCCCAGCACCGCGGCCAGGTCGGGCAGTGCGTGGCCCCGGGCGTCGTCGAGCGCGACCACGCCCTGGTAGGCCTGCTGCCCGGAGCGGCGCGGATCCAGCGTGATCACGCAGCGGCCGCCGCCGTGCGCATTGGCCAGCGACGCCAGTCCGACGACCGTCGCAGCCTCGGCGTCTGCCTTCGCCGTCGCGCGCAGGCCGAAATCGGGCTGACATTCGGCCACCGCCAGCCGCAGCGGCCCGTCGCCCTGCAACTGCAGCACGAGGGTGCCGTCGAACTTCAGGCTGCCGGCCAGAAGCGCCGCCGCGGCGGCCATTTCGCCGAGCAGCAACTGCACCGCATCGGCGTGCCGGCGACGCGCGCGCATGGTCTGCCAGCTGGCTTCGAGCTGCACGACGGCGCCGCGCACCTGGCCCGCGCCGAGCATGAACTTCAGCAGGGTATCCGCGCTCACGCGGACAGATCCTGCAGACCGCTGCTGAACAAAGCGGCGCGCTCCACATAGGTCCGCGCGTTGGCCCGCATGCCGGCGATCTGCGCTTCGCCCAGACTGCGCACGACACGCGCCGGAGCCCCCAGGATCAGGCTGCCGTCGGGAAATTCCTTGCCTTCGGTGACCACCGCGCCCGCGCCGACCAGGCAGTTGCGGCCGATGCGCGCGCCGTTGAGCACCACGGCCTGGATGCCGATCAGACTGCCGTCGCCGACGCTGCAGCCATGAAGCACCGCCTGATGGCCGATGGTCACGCCGTCGCCGACGCGCAGCGGGAAGCCGGGGTCGGTGTGCAGCACCGCGCCGTCCTGCACATTGCTGCCGACGCCGATCTCGATCGGTTCGTTGTCGCCGCGCAGCACGGCGCCGAACCAGACGCCGGATCGGTCGGCCAGGCGCACGCGACCGATGACGCGTGCAGTGTCGGCGACGAAGACGTCGGTGCCGACTTCGGGCCGCAGGTCGCCGAGTTGATAGAGGCTCATGATGGTATCCGTCGTGTGTCCTCGCGGCGCACGCATGCGCTGCGCGTTGCGGGAGAATAACGCATGCTCGAACGACCAC
Source organism: Pseudomonadota bacterium (assembly GCA_021798395.1). Lineage (GTDB taxonomy): Bacteria > Pseudomonadota > Gammaproteobacteria > Burkholderiales > Burkholderiaceae_C > Thiomonas_A. The sequence goes on along the minus strand of JAJZHS010000026.1, from coordinate 11,918 downwards.
GCCGATGTCCTGGAGCCTGACCCGATTGCGCCCCGGCGACGCGTTTCCGCCGCTGTCGGCCGCGCTGCCCGCGCACGCGCCGTACCCGGGCCTGCTGGCGGCCGGCGGCCGCCTCGACGCGCGTACGCTGCGCGCAGCGTACGCGCAGGGGATCTTTCCGTGGTTCGACGCCGACGAGCCGCCGCTGTGGTGGAGCCCGGACCCGCGGATGGTGCTGCTGCCTCAGGCGCTGCGCGTCAGCCGCACGTTGCGGCGAAGCGCGCGCCGGCGGCTCGCCGATGCGCGTTGGAGCGTTCGCGTGGACTGCGACTTCCGCGGCGTCATGCTCGCGTGCGCGGCGCCGCGGCGCCGCGGCCCCGGAACGTGGATCGGCGCGTCGGTCGTCGACGCCTACTGCGCGCTGCACGCCGAAGGCCTGGCGCACAGTTTCGAACTGTACTGCGACGCGCAGCGCGTCGCCGGGCTGTATCTGGTCAACCTCGGTGCCATGCTGTTCGGCGAATCGATGTACACCCGCGTCGACGACGGCTCCAAGCTGCTGCTCATGGCGCTGTGCGGCTTCGCGCAGCGCCACGGCCTGGGGCCGATCGACTGCCAGCAACAGACCGCGCATCTGGCCTCGATGGGCGCGCGGGCCTGGCCGCGCGACGCCTTCGTGCAGGCGCTGGAGCGCGCGCGGCACCGCGCCGCGCCGGCCCCCTGGCATTATGATGCGGCGCAGATGCGCAGCGATTGCGCGGCGTGGCTGTCGTGACCCTCCCGATCGAGCTTCCCTTCGAGACGCTGCAGTTCTACGCGACTGCCAGCTACCCGTGCAGCTACCTTCCTGGGCGGTTGGCGCGCTCGCAGGTGGCCACTCCGGGGCACCTGATCCAGGCCGACGTGTACAGCGGCCTGGTGCAGGCCGGATTCCGCCGCAGCGGACTGTTCACCTACCGGCCGCAATGCGACGCCTGCAGCGCCTGCCTGCCGCTGCGCGTGCGCGTGGAGTCGTTCCGCCCCGACCGCGCGCAACGGCGCGCGTGGCGGCGGCACGCGAACCTCAGCACCCGGGTGCTCAAACCCGGTTTCGCGCCCGAGCACTACCGCCTGTACCTGCGCTACCAGGCGCTGCGCCACGCCGGGGGCGGCATGGACCAGGACAGCGTCGACCAGTACACCCAGTTCCTGCTGCAAAGCCGGGTCAATACCCGGCTGGTCGAGTTCCGCGACGGCGACGGCACACTGAAAATGGTCTCGATCGTCGACCTTCTCAGCGACGGCCTGTCGGCCGTCTACACGTTCTATGAACCGGGCGACCGCGGCTCGGCCTACGGCACCTACGGCGTGCTGTGGCAGATCGAACAGGCACGCAACCTGCATCTCGCGCACGTCTACCTCGGCTACTGGATCGAGGCCAGCCGCAAAATGGCCTACAAGGCGAAATTCCGGCCAAACGAAATCCTTACCGCAAATGGCTGGGTAGAATCGCTGAGTTAGATCAACAAATTCGTCGCCTCCCATGCGTATTGCTGTCACCGGCGCCCTCGTCGCCTCCGCCATGCTTTGCCCGAGCCACGCCTTCGCCCTCAGCGATTCCCTTGGGAGTTGGGGCCAGGCTGCGGTGCAGTCGCTGCAGCAGACCTACGACCAGGGCAGCCCTGAAGTGCTCATCCCGGGCTATTCGTGGCACGACCCGCACACCTACACCGCGGCCAAGCGCGCGCAGCTCAACGACTACGCCATCGGCCTGGGCTGGGGCCATATGCGCGTCGATTCCCAGGGCAACACCGACCAGGTCTACGCGCTGATCTTCTCCGACTCGCACCACGACGCGGAGCCGGTCGTCGGCTACGCCAAACAATGGATCTGGCGTCCGTTCACGCCGAACCTGCGCCTGGGCCTGGGCTACACCCTGGGGGTGACCTCGCGCGCGGACGTGATGAAGAACGTCCCGTTCCCGATCGTGCTGCCCTTGCTGTCGATCGGCTACCGCCGACTCACGCTGTACAGCGTCCTGATCCCCCGGCTCAACGGAACGCCCAACAACGGCAACGTGGTGTTCCTGTTCGGCGGCCTTCGGTACTGACCGATCCGGTTCCGGATGACAGGCTGACGTTTCGCCATCTAAAATGGAGGGCGCCATGAAAACTGCGCCCCCTCCAACGCGCGAACAGCCGGCGATCCAGGTCGTCGAACGCATGTTCGCGATTCTCGACGTTCTTGCCGGGCACGCCGAGCCGATGCCGCTGAAGCTGATCGCCGAACGCACCGGGCTGCACACCTCGACCGCGCATCGCATTTTGAACGACCTTGCGACCGGCCGCGTGATCGAACGCTGCGAACCCGGCGTCTACCAGCTCGGCATGCGGCTGCTCGAGCTCGGCAACCTGGTCAAGGCGCGGCTGAACGTGCGCGACGTGGCGCTCGGACCGATGCGCGAATTGCATCGGCTGACCCACCAGACCGTCAACCTCAGCTTGCGCCAGGGCGACGAAATCGTCTACATCGAACGCGCGTACAACGAGCGCTCGGGCATGCAGGTCGTGCGCACGGTCGGCGGCCATGCCCCGCTGCACTTGACCTCGGTGGGCAAACTGTTTCTGGCCAGCGAGGAACCGCAGCGCGTCAAGGCCTACGCGCTGCGCACCGGGCTGGTCGGACACACGCGCAACAGCATCACCGACGGCGCCCAGCTCGAGGCTGAGCTGGTGCGCGTGCGCCAGCGCGGCTACGCCCGCGACAACGAGGAACTCGAACTGGGCGTGCGCTGCATGGCTGCCGGAATCCATGACGACAGTGGTCATCTGGTCGCCGGCCTGTCGCTGTCGGCTCCCGCCGACCGCATGCAGGAGGATTGGCTGGCCAAAGTCATCGAGACCGCGGCCAGGATCTCGGCCGCGCTGGGTTACCAGCCCAAGCGCGACGAGATCGTGCGCCGCGGTTGACGCGCCGCGTCAATCGGGGAACGCGCCCGCCGGCGTGTCCAGGCGCGACAGCAGCGTGCGGCCGGAATGCCGCATCCAGTAGCGGATGCGCTCGGCGTCGGCGAAGTGCGCGTACCGGCCCCAAGCGTCGAGCAGCACGACGATCACGTTGCGCCCCTGCACGACGGTGTTGAGCACCAGGCAGTGGCCGGCCTCGTTGATGTAGCCGGTCTTTTGCAGCACGATGTCCCACTCGCGGTTGAACACCAGATGGTCCGTGTTGCGGAACTGCAGTTCGCGACGACCGACGTCGACCAGGCTCTGCGGGTGGGTGGAGAAGGCGCGGATCAGCGCATAGCGGCGCACGTCCCTGGCGAGCCGCGCAAGATCGCGCGCGCTGGACTCGTTGTGCGGCGACAGTCCGGTCGGGTCGACGTAATGCGTGTGCCGCATGCCCAGCGCGCGCGCCTTGGCGTTCATCGCCGCGACGAACGCCGCCGTGCCGCCCGGATACGTGCGCGCCAGCGCATGCGCGGCCCGGTTCTCCGACGACATCAGCGCCAGCTTGAGCAGTTCCTCGCGGCTCAGCGTCACGCCGGGACGAAGCCGCGAATGGCTCCATTTCAGGGTGTCGATGTCGTCGTCGGTGATGGTGATGGGCTGCTGCATCGGCAAGTGCGCGTCGAGCGTGACCGCTGCCGTCATCAGCTTGGTCAGCGACGCGATCGGGCGCACCGCGCCGGAGTCCTTGCTCAGCAGCACCCGACCGGTGCCGGCGTCGATCACCAGCGCGGAGCCCGAACGCAGCGCCACCGGATCGCCCACGTGCTGGCGCAGCGCCTCGCTGGCCAGCAGACGCGGCGCCGCGCCTGCGGCGCCGACGGCGGCCGGCTGCGCCGCGGCACGGTGGACGAGCGCAGCCGACGCGCTCAAGTGCACCGGCGCGGCACGCACGAGCGCACGCGGAGCGTTCCCCGCGCGCTGCACGGCACGGCGGTGGACGACATGCGGGAGGATTTTGCGCCGATGGACGATTCGGCGGCGGACGATTCGGCGGTGGACGATTCGCCGATGGACGATTCGCCGATGGACGATTCGGCGGTGGACGATTCGGTGCGCCGATCCGCGCTTGCGCGCCGCGTGCCCGCGCTGCGCCCGCATCGGCCCATGGCCCGCGGAGTGCAGGAGCACCGCGGCATGGGTCGTGCCCGCCTGTGCGTTCGCCTGTGCGTTCGCCTGTGCGTTCGCCGCGGCCGTGCAGAACAACGCTGCGGCCAGCGCCAACGCGCCCCCCCATGGCCCATTCAATCGGCGAAGGTCGAGCATGATCGAGTCTTGTTTTGTTGCATGAAGCGTAGCAAACCACCCGGGCGGATGCAACAAAAAGAAACTACCGCAGGATCAAGCGTTTGCGCTGGACGCTTGAAGCGATCTTGAAATACGCCAGCCGCTTCCGGAGGGCATCGAGGCGCCTGCGCGCGAAACGCGCCCTTGAACGCCTGGGGCATTGACGCCACGGGCTTGCACCAGCCAAGAAAAAGCCCCCGGTGAAGGGGGCCAGGCATCGTGCAGCTGCCTGATTTATCAGGCTAATTTTGGTGGGTGGTACAGGGTTTGAACCTGTGACCCCTGCCGTGTGAAGGCAGTGCTCTACCGCTGAGCTAACCACCCGAAACCTCGCATTATGCCACAGTTTTCGGCTCCGGGCGCCAGACCGCCCCGCCTTTCGAAGCCTCCTCGAGCGCCTGCAGGATCCGCTGATGCTGCGCGACTTCGTCCGCCGAGGCAGGCAGCCGTGGCAGCGCGAATCCCGACAGATCCTGCGGCACGGCAGAGCCGTCGGCCGTTTCGGCGTCCGCATCGATGACCAGACTGTCCTGGCCTCGCGTGAGCCAGATGTAGACCTCGGCCAGCAGTTCGGCATCGAGCAGCGCACCGTGCAGCGTGCGCCGAGTGTTGTCGACGCCGAAGCGCTTGCACAGGGCGTCGAGGCTGTTGAACTTGCCGGGGAACTGGGCGCGCGCCAGCGCCAGCGAATCGGTCACGCGCGCACAGTGGGTGTCGAACGGGCCCAGGCCGAGCCGCTCGAGTTCGGCGTCGAGGAACGCGACGTCGAACGCGGCGTTGTGCATGATGACCTCGGCGCCGCGCACGAATTCCAGCAGGTCGTCGGCGATCTGCGCGAACGACGGCTTGTCGGCGAGGAACTCCTCGGTCAGGCCGTGCACGCGCAACGCGTCCGGATGACTGGCGCGCTGCGGATTGACATAGCGCTGCAACCGCGCGCCGGGTCGACGATGCAGCAATTCGACCGCGGCGACTTCGATGACGCGATCGCCTCCGGCCGGGTTCAGGCCGGTCGTTTCGGTGTCGAGGATCACCTGGCGCGTCACGACTGACCCCTGCCGGCCGCGGACAGGCTGTCGATGCCGCGATTGGCCAGCGCGTCGGCGGCCTCGTTCCCGGCGTCGCCGTTGTGCCCACGCACCCAGACCCATTCGACGCGATGCGCCGCGCGCGCCGCGTCGAGACGCTGCCACAAGTCGACGTTCTTCACCGGCTTGCGCTCGGCAGTCTTCCAGCCGCGCGCCTTCCAGCCCGACAACCACTCGGTGATGCCCTTGAGCACGTACTGAGAGTCGGTGAACAGGTGCACCGCGCACGGCCGACGCAAGCTTTCCAGCGCGACGATCGCGGCCATCAGTTCCATGCGGTTGTTGGTCGTGTGCGGCTCGCCTCCGAACAACTCCTTGTGCGTGTGACCGCTGCGCAGCAACACGCCCCAGCCGCCCGGGCCCGGGTTGCCGCGACACGCGCCGTCGGTGTAGGCGTGCACGGCGGGCGCCGCGTCGTCGGTCTGATCCATCTGCATCCCTCGGGAAATCGATTCATCCAAATCCGTCACTGCCATCGCAGCCATCACAAACGGCGCCGTCCATGCACCACCGGCCGGGCCACGGTCGCCTTACCCGCCCGCGCCTGCCACGCCTTGCCGACCAGCCGCATCGCGCGCACCCGCTTGGTCGCCACCAGAACGTACGCCGCACCGAGCATCGGCCACCAGCGGTCTCCGGCGGCGTCCATGAAGCGCCAGCGCTCCAGCCAGCGCTGGCCGTGCACAGCCGGACGATAGCAGCCGTAGCGCCCGCCGACGACTTCGAAGCTCAGCAGCTGCAGCCAGTCGCGGACGCGGCGCGGCGAGATGAATTCGCCGCGCTGCGGAACATACAGCGCGCCGCCCAGGCGCGCCAGCGCCTGCCGTGCGCCCCACAGGCTCAGCGCGTTGAACCCGGTGATGACCACCGAGCCGCCGGCAACCAGGACCCTGTCGACCTCGCGCAGGCAGGCGTGCGGATCGGCGGCGAGTTCCAGCGCGTGCGGCAGCACGACCAGGTCCAGGCTCGCGGTGGCCAGCGGCAGATCGGTGAAATCGCAGTACAGCGCCACGCCGGGATCGGAACCGGGCCGCTGCGCCGCGATCCAGCGGTGCGGCATGCGGTTGTGCGCCAGCGCGCGCAGCGCCGGCAGACCGAGTTGCACGGCGTGAAAACCGAAAATGTCGGCGACGATGCGGTCGAGCTGTGCCTGCTCCCAGCCGAGCAGGTAGGCCCCCGCCGGGGTCTGCAGCCACGGATCGAGACTTATACTGGCGCCGGCCTCGGGACTGAAATGCATATCGTCGCGCTGAACGCCTTTCGAGACAACTATATCTGGATGATCGTCGACGGACGCTCGGCGCTCGTCGTCGATCCGGGCGACGCCGCTCCGGTGTCGGCGGCCTGCGCGGCACAGGGCCTGGACCTGTGCGGCATTCTAGTCACCCACCACCACCACGACCATGTCGGCGGCATCGCCGGGCTGTGCGCCGGCCGCGCGATCCCGGTCTGGGGGCCGGCGCGCGAGGACATCCCCGGGCGGACGGTCGCGCTGGACGACGGCGCACGCGTGCAGGTCCCGGGAATCGCGCTCGCGTTCACGGTGCTGGCGGTTCCGGGGCACACCCTCGGGCACATCGCGTACTACGCCGAACCGGCCGACGCCGATCCTCTGCTGCTGTGCGGCGATACGCTGTTTTCGGCCGGGTGCGGGCGGTTGTTCGAAGGCACGCCGCAGCACATGCACGCGTCGCTGCAACGACTCGCCGCGCTGCCCGAAGCCACGCGCGTGTATTGCGCGCATGAATACACGCTGAGCAATCTACAATTCGCCGCGCGGGTCGAGCCCGGCAATGCCGCGCTGCGCCGCCACGCCGCATGGTGCGCGCAACGGATGGATGCGCAGCAGCCGACGCTGCCGAGCACCATCGGCACGGAGCTGCGCATCAACCCGTTCCTGCGCGTCGACGCGCAGGAAGTGCGTGCCTCGCTGAGCGGGCACTGCGGCCGCGCGCCGCGCGACGCGGTCGACGCGTTCGCGCTGCTGCGACGATGGAAAGACGACGTTTGATTCACCACGCCGGCGTTTCGCCGGCTTGACGAGGACGATGGCATGCAGGGATTGCGTGGACTGAGATTCTGGGCGCTGGCCGCCGTGATGCTGACCGCGGCCGGGTGCGCGCTCCCTCCCCAGTCCACGCCATCGAGCGCCGCGGCGCAGGCCTCGGCGGCGCAGCTCGCCGGCACCACCCCGGTGCTGACCCTCAGTGTCGAAGCTCCCGAGGCCAGCCCGGCCTCGGCCGCGCAGGTGCAAAGCGACGAAGCGATGGAAATGCAGGCCGCGATCGACGCCGCCGACCATGCCCAGGTGCACTATCGCAACATCTGGCAGCGCGTGCGAGCCGGCTTCGGCATTCCGAACATGGACGGCCCCGGGATGCAGCGCTACGTGCAGCAAGCCGTCGCCTGGTACAGCACCAAGCCCGACTATGTCGCGCGCATGACCGAACGCTCGCGCAAGTACCTCTACTACATCCTGCAGGAAGTCCAGAAACGGCACTTGCCGACCGAGCTTGCGCTTCTCCCCTTCGTCGAGAGCGCGTTCAACCCCGATGCGCTGTCGAGCGCGCAGGCCTCCGGGATGTGGCAGTTCATTCCGAGCACCGCCAGGCACTACAAGCTGCGCCAGACGATTTTCCAGGACGGCTGCCGCGACGTGCTGGCGTCGACCAATGCCGCGCTGGACTACCTGACCAAGCTGCACGACATGTTCGGCAACTGGCAGCTCGCGCTGGCCGCGTACAACTGGGGCGAGGGCGGACTCGAGCGCGCCATTGCGTATAACGAAGCCCACCATCTGCCGGTCGACTACGCGCATTTGCGCATGCCGGCGGAAACGCGCAACTACTACCCGAAACTGCAAGCGGTCAAGGACATCATCGCCGATCCGGCGAAGTACGGAATCACCTTGCCCGACATTCCCGACCACCCGTATTTCAAGCCGGTGACGATCTCCCAGGACATCGACGTGGCGCTGGCCGCCAGGCTCGCCGGAATCGACATTGCCGAGTTCCGCGCGCTGAATCCGGCGTTCAAGAAACCGGTCATCCTGGCCGCGACCCATCCGCGCGTGCTGCTGCCGTACGACAACGCCACCGCTTTCGAGACGGCACTGGCCGCGTACGACGGACCGCTGGCGAGCTGGACCACGTACACCGTGCGCCGCACCGAAAGCCCGCTGCAGATCGCGCGCGACCTGCACTTGAGCGAAGCGACGCTGCGCAGCGTCAACACCTTCCCGCACCACATCCTGATTCGCGCCGGCTCCACCCTGCTGGTGCCCAGGCCGCCGCAGGACGACCACAATGTCAGCGCGCACGTCGCCGAACACGCCGTGCTGGCGCTGGCGCCGGTCCCGCCCAGCGGACGCCTGGTGCGCATCCGCGCCTGGCGCGGCGACACGCCGCGCACCGTGGCCCGCCGCTTCCATCTGAGTCCGCTCGAGGTCGCGCGCTGGAACCACATGCGTGAAGGCGAACGCTTCCGCACCCGCGCGCTGCTCGTCGTCTACCTGCCGCATCGCGCGCCCGAGCGCGCCGCGTCACGGCTGCGCCGCGTCCGTGAAGAGCGCCTGGCCGCGCACCGCGCCTACGAGGCGCGCCGCATCCGCGAAGAACGCCTGGCCGCGCACCGCGCCTACGAGGCGCGCCGCATCCGCGAAGAACGCATGGCCGCGCTGCGCCGCCACGCGCTGCAGGTGGCCAGCCGCCGGCGCGCCGACGAACGTGCCGGCCGCCAACTGCAGGTGCGCGGAGCCACGCCGCAGGACATCCGGCTGGCGCAACGCTGATCGACCGTCGCTGGAGCACTTCGGAATGCAAGCACGCGTCCGTGCCTACCTGACCGCGTTGCAAGCGCGCATTCTCGACGCCCTGGAGGCTGCCGATGGCGGCCGCTTCCGCCGCGATGCCTGGGTCCGTCCGGCCGATGCGCCGCTGCAGGGAGACGGCGCCAGCAGCGTGATCGAGGACGCCGCGCTGTTCGAACGCGGCGGCTGCAATTTTTCCTCGGTGCGCGGCCCGAGCCTGCCGCCTTCGGCCACCGCCCACCGCGCCGAACTGGCCGGTGCGCCGTTCGAGGCCATGGGCGTGTCGCTGGTGCTGCACCCGCGCAACCCCCATGTGCCGACCGTGCACATGAACGTGCGGATGCTGGTCGCGCACCCGGCCGGAGGCGCGCCCAGCGCATGGTTCGGCGGCGGCATGGACCTCACCCCTTACTACGGGCAGGTCGAGGACGCCGTGCACTTCCACTGCACGTGCAAACGCGCACTCGACGCGGTCGACCCCGATTACTATCCGCGCTTCAAGCTTTGGTGCGACCGCTACTTCTTCCTGAAACACCGCGGCGAGCCGAGGGGAATCGGCGGTGTGTTCTTCGACGACTTCACCGAGGGCGGCTTCGAACGCGGCTTCGCGCTGATGCGCGCAACCGGCGACGCGTTTCTCGACGCCTACCTGCCCATCGTGGAGCGTCGCCGCGCCCTGCCCTACGGCGCGCGCGAACGCGATTTCCAGGCCCTGCGCCGAGGGCGCTACGTCGAATTCAACCTGGTCTGGGACCGCGGCACGCTGTTCGGTCTGCAGTCCGGTGGGCGCACCGAATCGATCCTGATGTCGATGCCGCCCCAAGCCAGCTGGCGCTACGACTGGCAGCCCGAGCCGGGAAGCGCTGAAGCGCAGCTGTACACCGCGTTCCTGCCACCACGCGATTGGGCCGCAGTTGAACTCTGAGACGCACGCGGCTGCGGCCGGCGGGCGCATCGGCCTGCTCGGCGGCAGCTTCGATCCGCCGCACCGGGCCCATCTCGCGCTGGCGCGCAGCGCCCTGCACGCCTTGCGCCTCGACGCGGTGTGGCTGATTCCCGCGGGCCGGCCGTGGCAGCGCGCGCCGCTGGCCGCCAGCGCGCAGCAGCGCTGGGACATGGTGCAGTTGCTGCTGGCGGGCGAGCCGCGTCTGCACGCATGCGACCTGGAACTGCGGCGCGATGGGCCCAGCTACACCATCGACACCGTGCGCGAACTGCAGCGCCGCCATCCGCACACCGCGTACACCCTGATCGTCGGCGCCGACCAGTTGGCCAACCTGTGCAGCTGGCGCGACTGGCAGGCATTGACCGCGGCCGTCGACCTCGCCGCCGCGGCGCGCCCCGGACACGCGCTGCACGCCGCGCCCGAACTGCTGGACGCGCTGCGGCGCGGCGGCCACGCGCTGCACCTGCTGCCGCTGCCCCCGATACCGCTGTCGGCCACCGCGGCACGCGCCGCGCAGGCAGGCGCACTGCGCGCCATCGTTCCGCCGGCGATCGCGCGCTATATTGAACACCATCACATCTACTCCAACCCTGATTCGCCGCATGGACATCCGTAAGTTGCAACGCACGATCGTCGACGCCCTCGAAGACGTCAAGGCCCAAGACATCCAGGTCTTCAACACCGAGGCGCTGACCAGCCTGTTCGACCGCGTGATCGTCGCCACCGGAAATTCGAACCGGCAGACCCGTGCGCTGGCGGCCAGCGTGCGCGACCGCGTCAAGGCCGCCGGCGGCGAAGTCAGGAATCCGGAAGGCGACGCCAGCGGCGAATGGGTGCTGGTCGACTGCGGCGACGCGGTCGTGCACGTCATGCAGCCGATGATTCGCGCGTATTACAAGCTCGAGGACATCTGGGGCGGCAAGGCCGTGCATCTCAAGCGCAAGGATGACGCGAAAGCCGTGGCGAAAACCTCCGCCACCGCGACCAAGGCGCCGTCGCGCAAGGCCGGGTCGACGCGCGCGCGCGGCGCGTGAACATCTGGCTGCTCGCCGTCGGCCAGCGCATGCCGCGCTGGGTCGACGAAGCCTACGCCGAGTACGCGCGCCGGTTTCCTGCGCAGAACCCGCTGCTGCTCAAGGAGATCCGGGCCGAGGCGCGCGGCGGCGGCATCGGCGCCGACGCGGCGATGGAACGCGAGGCGCAACGCATCGAGGCAGCGCTGCCGCCCGGCTGCCTGCGCATCGCGCTGGACGAGCACGGCACGCGGCATACTTCGGCCTCACTGGCGCGCGCGCTGCAGCGCTGGCGCGACGACGGACGCGACGTGGCGCTGCTGATCGGCGGCGCCGACGGTCTGGCGCCACGGCTCAAGGCCGGCGCCGACGGCCTGCTGCGGCTGTCGGATCTGACACTGCCCCACGGCCTGGCGCGGGTGCTGCTTGCCGAGGCCCTGTACCGCGCGCACACCTTGCTGGCCGGGCACCCGTACCACCGCGCCTGAGCGTGCCGCGCGCGCGGCGCGCTCAACGCCGCTCGAGCGCCTCCCAGCGTTCGAGCAAGTCGAGCAGCGCATCGTCGATCTCCTGCAACCGGGTCTGCAACGGCGCGATTTGCTGCGGTTCGTCGCGATACAAGGCGGGATCGCCGAGCCGCGCGCCGATGCGCGCCTGTTCGGCCTCCAGTTCGACGATGCGCTGTGGCAGCTGCTCGAGTTCGCGGTGCTCCCCGCACCGTCCGCGGTCGCGATGCAGCAGGCGCATGGCACCACTGCACTGGACCATGTACTGTGGCTGGTGCACAACTCGCTGGCGCAGGCGCCGACG
>JAJZHS010000301.1 GCA_021798395.1 Pseudomonadota bacterium | reverse complement strand
ACGATCGCGTACATCACCGCCGACAGCAGCAGCGACAGCGCGACGGCGACGACGATGATGAAACCGGGAATGGTGCGCGCGAATTGCGGCACGAAGCGCAGCCCGAAGCGCGGCATGAAGCGCGGCATGAAGCGCGTTGCGTCGCCTTGCATGTCAGACGGCGCCCGCCGCCTCCGGCAGGAGCGGCCCGTGCGCGGCCAAGATCGGGGAGGGCATGGTGAGGATGTGCGGATCGACGAGCATGGATTGCGCTTGCGCGCACCGGATCGGCCGCGTCCGGGGTACTGCGCAGGAACCGTTCAAACGCGACCAACTGTACATTTAACAGCGCGCTGTTCTTGAAAATAACCGCGCTTTTTTGAGCGCAGTCAACGGAGCGTGGTGATAAATATACGCGACACGTCAAATTTTGTTCATCACGGCGCAACCTCGCGCGCCCGCCTCGCCGAGGCGGGCGGCGGATCCGTGCCGATCGAGTCCGGGCGCTGCCGGACCGGTCACGCTGCCAGAGCGTCGGCGAATTCCGCTGCGGTCACCACCTGCGCCTGCCTCGGGAACACCGCGCGCGTCAGCACCCGGTGGACTTCCGGGTCCCCGTCGAGGCAGCAGTCCTCGACCACCGTGATCCGATAGTCGAGGTCGGCCGCTTCGCGAACCGTCGACAGCACGACGCCAGACGTCGCGATTCCGGTCAACACCAGGTGGTTGATCGCGTGCGCGCGCAGGATGACGCCGAGATCGGAGCCGCTGAACGCCGAGACGCGGCGCTTGCGCACGACGACCTCGTCCGGTCCGGGGGCGATCGCCGGGTGCACGTCCTCGTCGACCAGGCGGCCCTGGGACTTGGCCTGGCTGAACATCGGATTGGCGTCGCCGATCTCGGGATGGCCGGGGCGGAAGCTGACGACGACGTAGATGACCATGATGCCTGCAGCGCGCGCGCGCGTGCGCAGCGTCTGCAGCCTGGGCATCAACCCGGCGACGTCTTGGGCGTCGCGCATGGCCACGATCGCCGGCTGGACGTCCATGATCAGCAACGCGGTTCGTGCAGGCACGATCAGGGGGGCGGTGGCTGGCATCGAGATCTCCTTACTTGGGGCGGCCCTGCGTTTTCTCGAGAATAGCGCGGCGTGGCCGTCGCGCCGACATCGCGTCACCGGCTCGAACGCCGCGCAGCGATGCGCGCGAGCGAAACGCCGACGGGAGATGCCGAAGCCGAGCGCGCATCGCGCGCGACGAAACGCCCGCAACCGCGCATGTCCTTGCCTTGCGGGCGGCTCTGGACCGCGATGCTGGTGTTCGCGCACCAGGCCTGGTCGCCGTGGCCGCGGCGGTGCGTGCATCCGATGCACGTTCCGCAAGCGCTCTCCAGAACGAGCTGACGGCCCAGAGGAAGATCAAATTTCGAGACCATGGTGCTCTTGCTCCACAGGTGTTGCGCCGCGCTGCGCGCGGCGGGTGACTTCGGCCAGCAGCCAGTCGCGCAATGCGCGGCTGGCCTGCTCGCGCTGTTCCGGCTGCGCCGCGCCGTGGGATGCACGGTGCAGGCGGTCAGCGGGGCTGCCTTCCAGGCCGTGCCGGGCGAGAAAACGGTGCAGCGGGCACGCACATGCGTCGGAGCGCATGCGGTACGCCGACGCATGGCGGAACTTCCAGCTGAACGCCAGAGCGCCGAGGTGCGTTTGCACCGGAAGGTCCGGCGCCTGCGGCTGCAGCGGCAGGCGGGCGCGGGCGATGAGTTCGGGCAGGGCGACGGGCCGGCAGATCGCGTACCCCTGTGCGAGACGCACACCCAGGATGCGCACGGCCTCGATGGTCGCTTCGTCCTCGACCCCCTCGACGATGACGTCCTTGTTGAAATCACGGCCGAATTCGACCATGGTCCGGATCAGGCTGAAGGTCTTGAGCGGCGCGCGTTGGATTTCGCGCAAAATGCTTTGATCGACTTTGATGACGTCGAAAGGCATGGTCGCCAGGCGGTGCAGGCTGCTGTAGCCCGAGCCCAGGTCGTCGATGGCCAGTTTGACGCCAAGATCAGCAATGCGCTGAATCGCCGCGGAGTGCTCGTGGGCGTCGAACTCCTGCGATTCGAGAAGCTCAAGCACGACGTGATGCGGTGCCACGCCGCTGTTGCGGATGATTTCTTCGATCCAGGACGCGCAGGCGGCGTTCTGCAAAGTGGCAGGTGCGACATTGACGCTCAGGTCGACGTCGATGGTGTCGTCCTTCAGCCGGCTCAAGGCATCGAGCGATTGCCGCAGGCCCGCGCGGAACAGGGCATCGAGATCAGCTTGGCGGAACGCCGGCAAAAAGTGATCCGGGCTGATCAACGGCGCGCCGGATCCGGAATCGAGACGGGCCAGCGCTTCGATTTTCCGGATTTTTCCGCTTTCCAGGTCGAAAATCGGTTGAAAGACCATGCGCAGGCCGTCGGCGTACAGCAGCGAGCGCATCTGCAAGGCATGCTTGCGTTCGATCGGCGGATGCGGCGAATGACTCGTGGACGCCAGGTGGTTGAGCTGGTTCTGCAGCGAGGTCACGAAGGTTCGCGCGGCGTTCGAAGCAAACTGGTGCGGATAGGCGCCGAGCAGAACCGCGATGGCGTCGATCTCGCGATGCGCGCGCACCGGGATCGCGACCAGGCTGCGCGGGTGCTCGGTGGCCGCTGCGGCGTCGTCGCGCGCGGCGCACTCGACCGCCTGGATGTCGCCGCTGATCCAGGCGTCGCGCACGGCGGGCCAACAGGTGGCCGGAATGTCCGCCTCGGACTGCGCGCCGGAGCTCAGTTCGAGAATGAACTCGGGCGTCATGGCCGTCGTGTCGGTGCGTCCGCGAAACCATTGGCAGGCGCGGATCCCGGGCAGGCGGGCGCAGGCATCGAGTTCGGCCTGCAGCGTCTCCGTCCACGGCAATCCCGCAGTGCCCGCTGGGCGCGCGACAAAGGCGTTGTACGCGTCGGCGATGTCGTGCATGGTGTCGAGTTCGGCCTGGAGGTCGCACTGCAGGCGCGTCTCGGCGCACTGCATCACCAGCGCACGCTCGTGCGCCGCCAGCGGAGTCGCACCCAAGGCATGGCGCAGCAAGTCGCGGTACGTCACCATGGCGTGCGTCAGCCACGCCGCGCTGACTCCGGTCAAGGCGTGTCGAATCCCGATCGCGCGGGCCTCGCGCGTGATGTCTTCGGTTGATGTGCCTGGGGCCAGAAGAAACCGCAAGTGCGCCTCTTGCGTCGCGCGCCGTGCGGCGTGTTCGTCGGGGGACAGCGTGGACAGGACCGAATCCGGGCCGTTGCGCGTCGCCAACTGGGCGTCGACATGCTGCACGAACTGACCGGCCGCGGCGTCCAGGTGGGGGCGCGCGCGCTCCAGCAGCATGGACCATTCGAGCGTCGTCGCGCCCAGCAGCCGAGCGCGGGCTTGCGCATTTGCGAGGCGGTGATTCTCGTCCAGATCTCCTTGGCCGTCGCCTTCGAGTTGCTGGGACCCGATCCTCTCTCTG
>JAJZHS010000300.1 GCA_021798395.1 Pseudomonadota bacterium | reverse complement strand
GCCTGGCAGGCGCGCGGCGTGCTGCAGAGTCGGGCGCCGGCGCTGGACAGCGGGCAGCGCGTGCTGTTGCGCGCGCGCGTCGATGAACCCGGCCAGCTGCTTCCCGGTGCGCAGGTGCAGGCGCAGCTGCAGCGCGCGGCGCCGCCCGCAACCTGGGCGGTGCCGCCGACGGCGCTGACCGACGTTGACGGCGCGCCGGCGGTGCTGGTGCGTGGCGCGGCGGGATTCCGCATCGTGCCGGTGACGCCGCTGGCGCGCCTGCCCGACGCCGTGCTGGTGCAGGGGCCGCTGCGCGGCGGCGACCAGGTCGCCAGCCACGGCGTGGTCGCGCTGAAGGCCGCCGCGGGCGCACAGCTGCGATGAACCTGCAGACCCTGACCCTGTTCTCGCTGCGTCAGCGCCTGCTCGTGCTGGTGGCCACGCTCGGGCTGGTGGCCGGCGGCATCGCGGCCTGGCGCGCGTTGCCGATCGACGCCTTTCCGGACGTGTCGTCGCCCCAGGTCAAGGTCATCCTGAAGGCGCCCGGAATGACCCCGGCGGAAGTCGAGACGCGCATCGTGCTGCCGCTGGAGCAGGAGGTGCTGGGAATCGCGCACAAGCGCATCGTGCGCTCGGTGTCGAAGTACGGCATCGCCGACGTCACCGTCGACTTCGACGACGGCACCGACATCTACTGGGCGCGCCAGCAAGTCGCCGAGGCGCTGGCCAACGTGCGCGGCGAGCTGCCCACCGCGGTGCAGGGCGGGCTGGCGCCGGTGACCACGCCGCTGTCGGACCTGTACATGTTCACCATCGAGGGCGACGCACCGCTGGCGGCCAAGCGCGAGCTGCTGCAGTGGACGCTGCGCCCGGCGCTGCGCACCGTGCCCGGTGTGGCCGACGTCAACATGCTCGGCGGCGACGTGCGCGCGTTCAGCGTGCGCCCGCTGCCGGCGCAGCTCGCCGCGTGGGGCCTGAGCGTGGCGCAGCTGCGCGCCGCGCTGGGCGCGAACAACAGCAACGACGGCGCCGGCCGCGTGGCAGACGGCGAGGAAACGCGCATCGTGCGCGTGCAAGGCGCGCTGCGCAGCCTCGACGACCTGCGCGACACCGTGGTGGCCAAGGTGCGCGGTACCCCGGTGCGCGTGGGCGACGTCGCCGCGGTCGAGCTCGACAGCCTGACGCGCTACGGCGTGGTCACCGCCGACGGCCGCGGCGAGGCGGTCGAGGCGATCGTGCTGGGGCTTCGCGGAGCCAACGCCGCGCAGGTCGTCGGCGGGGTCAAGGCGCGGCTGCGCGAACTCGCGCCCAGGCTGCCTCGCGGCATGACCCTGCGCGTGTTCTATGACCGCAGCCAGCTGGTCGAGCGCGCGGTCGGCACCGTGACGCGGGCGTTGGCCGAGGCCGTGGTGCTGGTGGTGGTCATGCTGCTGGCCTTCCTCGGCGACTGGCGCGCGGCCCTGGTCGTCGCGCTGACCCTGCCGCTGTCGGCGCTGGCGACCTTCATGCTGATGCGCTGGGCCGGGCTGTCGGCCAACCTGATGAGCCTGGGCGGGCTGGCCATCGCGCTGGGCATGCTGGTCGACGCCGCGGTGGTGGTGGTCGAGAACCTGGTCACGCACCTGGCGCACGATCGCCCGCCGGCCGGCGACGGCTCGCGCGGCGGCGCCACCACCGACCGCCTGACGCGGGTGCTGCACGGCGTCGCCGAGGTCGCCGCGCCGGTGCTGTCGGGGGTCGCGATCATCGCCATCGTGTTCCTGCCGCTGCTGAGCCTGCAGGGACTGGAAGGCAAGCTGTTCAGGCCGGTGGCGCTGACCATCGTGTTCGCGCTCGGCGCCTCGCTGCTGCTCGCGCTGACGTTCGTGCCGGTGGCCGCCTCGCTGCTGCTGCGCTCGGGCAGCCACGCCGACCCTTGGCTGGTGCGCCGGCTCAGCGCCGGCTACGGCAAGGTGCTCGACGCCAGCTTCGCGCATCCGCGCGCGGTGATCGCCGTCGCGCTGGCCTCGTTGCTCGCCGCCGGGGTGGCGTACACGCGCATCGGCAAGGCGTTCATGCCGGTGCTCGACGAAGGCGACGTCATCGTCCAGCTGCAAAAGCCGGCCTCGGTCAGTCTGGGCAGCACCGCCGCGCTCGACGTGCAACTGCAGCGCGCGCTGCTGCGCGAGGTTCCCGAAGTCCGGGAGGTGATTGCGCGCAGCGGCTCCGACGACCTCGGCCTCGACCCGATGGGCCTGAACGAGACCGACACCTTTCTGGTGCTCAAGCCGCGCGCGCAGTGGCGCGGCGACAAGGCGGCGGTGGTCGAGGCCATCCGCAAGGTCGTCGCGCGCTTCCCCGGGGTCGATTTCAGCTTCAGCCAGCCGATCGAAATGCGCGTGGCCGAAATGCTCACCGGCGCCCGGGGCGACCTGGTGGTGAAGATCTTCGGCCCCGACCTGGCCGAACTCGGTGCGTCGGCGCAGCGCATCGCCGCGGTGCTGCGCGGAATTCCCGGCGCGCAGGAAGTGCTCGCCGCGCGCGCCGAAGGCGTCAAGTACCTGAGCGTCGACATCGACCGCGGCGCGGTGGGGCGCGCCGGGATCGACGCCGCGGCGCTGCAGCAGGACCTGCGCGCGCTGGTCGAGGGCGAGCAGATCGGCGTGGTGCTCGAAGGCGTGCGCCGCACGCCGCTGCTGCTGCGCGGCGGCGAGCCGCTGCGCGACAGCGCCGACGCGTTCGCCGGGCTGACCATCACCACCCCGGACGGCGTCACACGGCCGCTGACCAGCCTTGCCCGGCTGACGCCGACGCGCGGGCCGGTGCTGATCGCGCACGAAGACGGAAGTCGCTTCGCGTCGGTGCAGGTCAACGTCGCCGGACGCGATCTGGTCGGCTTCGTCGACGCCGCCAAGGCCGCCGTGGCGGCGCAGGTCCCGCTGCCCGCCGGCGTGCGCTTGCAATGGGGTGGGCAGTTCGAGAACCAGCAGCGCGCTGCGGCGCGTCTGGCGCTGGTCGTGCCGATCGCGCTGGGCATGATCTTCATGCTGCTGATGACCACCTTCGGTTCGCTGCGCCAGGCGCTGCTCGTGTTCGCCAACATTCCGTTCGCGCTGGTCGGCGGTGTGCTCGGGCTGTGGCTCAGCGGCCAGTACCTGTCGGTACCGGCGTCGGTCGGATTCATCGCCCTGCTCGGCATCGCCGTGCTCAACGGCGTGGTCATGCTCAGCCACTTCAACGAGCTGCTGCGCCGCGGCCTGCCGCTGCAGCAGGCCGTCCGCGAGGGTTCGCTGCGCCGGCTGCGCCCGGTGATGATGACCGCGACCATCACCGCGCTAGGGCTGATCCCGCTGCTGTCGGCAGTCGGCCCCGGCTCCGAGATCCAGAAGCCGCTGGCGATCGTCGTCGTCGGCGGCCTGCTGAGCTCGACGGCGCTGACGCTGGTCCTGCTGCCGCTGCTGTTCGTGCGTTTCGGGGTCCCGCGCGAGCGCGACGGCGTCGCTGCGTCCGACGAGGAGGCCACGCGATGAGACGTGCCGCGATCATCATGGCGCTGGCGCTGGCGCCGTCGT
>JAJZHS010000025.1:738-14203 GCA_021798395.1 Pseudomonadota bacterium | reverse complement strand
CGCGCCGTGCGCGCGCCGGCGTCCGGAACGATCCTCGCGGTGCAGGCGGCCGACGGCGAGCAGGTCGGCTCCGGCCAGGCCATCGCGACCCTGCAGCCGCTCGGCCGGCTGTGGATCCGCGCGGCGTACTACGGCGCGGACGCGGCGCGGCTGCGCGTCGGCATGGCGGGACGCTTCCGACCCGCGGGCGGCGGGAACGCCGTGCCCGTCGAGGTGGCGGCGATCGCGGCGGCGATGGCGCCCGACGGCGGCGTGCGCCTCGGCCTGCTGCCGGCGCGCACGGGGCTGCCTGACTGGTGGATGAGCGGGCAGTGGGGAACGCTTGCGCTCGACGGCGCCGTGCACCCGATGATCCTGGTGCCGACGCAGGCCCTGATCCTGGATCGCGGCCGCTGGTGGGTGCTGCTGCACACGGCGGCCGGCGATCGGCCCCGGCGGGTGGTGCCGGGACCGGCGCACGGCTGGCAGACGGCGATCGCCTCCGGCCTGTCCGCAGGCCAGCAGGTGGTCGTCACCGACGCCTTCCTCGACTACCACCGCGGCATCGCCAGCCACTACACGCCTCCCGACTGACACCGCCATGGCTTCCGACGTCTCCGTCCCGCGCCTGCTGCGGCGCAGGGTGCTGTGGCTGCTCGTGCTCGGCGCCGTGCTGGCGTGGGCGATCGACGCCTTCGTGCACACTCCGGTCGAGGTGCTGCCGACCTTCGATTTCCCGCAGATCAGCGTCACCGCGCACTTTCCCGGAACGACCGCCGCCGAACTCGAGCACCTGGTGGTGCAACCGCTGGAGAGCCAGTTGCTGACCTTGACCGACGTGCGCAGCGTGCGCTCGGTGATGGGCAACGGTACGGTCGAGATCGACGTGCGCTTCCGCCAGCGCAGCCGCGCGCAGTCCGACTTGCAGGCAGTCAACGGCGCGATCGACCGCGCCCGCGCGCGCCTGCCGTCGCAGGCGCATCCGATCGCGCAGATCATGGGCAACGCGATCAACGAAGTCGCCGACTACACCGCGCAGATTCCCACCGGCATGGCGCCGGCGCGGGTGCAGCGCGCGGTGCAGGCCGACATCGCGCCGGCCCTGCGCGCGATCCCCGGAGTGCAGTTCGTGCACGTCTACGGCGCCGGCGACGAAGCGCTCTGGATCCAGCCCCGGCTCGGTGCGATGCAGCGCTACGGCGTCGGCGTCGACGCCATAGTGCGCGCGGTGCGGGCGCAGGTTCTGCTGGCGCCCGCCGGCTACCTGACGCTGGGCCACAATGACGTGCTGATCGAGGCACGCGACCTGCCGGTGCGGATCCGCGACGTGGAGGCGATTGCGGTCGCCACGCCGCATGGTGCCGTGCCGTTGCGCGCGCTGGCGCGGGTGGTGCGGGCGGCGATGCCGACGCACAACGCGGTGAGCCTCGACGGCCGCCCCAGCGTGGCGCTGACGGTGATCAAGCAGCCGGGGGCTTCCACCCGCAGCGTCACGCGCGCGGTGCAGGCCATGCTGCGGCAGACCCTGGCCGAACTCCCCCACGGTGTGCGCTGGGTGCGGACCTACGACCAGGGGCACCTGGTGGGCATCGTCGGCGCCGACCTCGGGCGCAATCTTCTGATCGGCGCGCTGCTCGCGGTGGCGATGCTGTTCTGGGTGCTCGGCGCCGGACGCGGCATCGTCGTGCTGGCCTTGAGCATTCCACTGTCGCTGGCGATCGCGATCGCCGCGCTGCACGCCTTCGGCCAAAGCCTGAACCTGATGACCTTCGGCGCGCTGACGGTGGCGGTCGGGCTGCTGGCCGACGACGCGGTCATCGTGCTGGAAAGCATCCACCACCGCTGGGAATCGGGCGATGCGCACTGGCAGGGAATCCGCGCCGGGCTGCGCAGCATCGTGATCCCCGACATCACCGGGACGCTGACCAACGTTGCCATTTACGTGCCGCTGCTGTTCGTCGGCGGGCTGGTCGGGTTGTTCTTCATCCCGTTTTCGCTGGCGATGATCGTCGCGCTGCTGGCGTCGCTGATCGTGTCGCTGACCCTGATTCCGCTCGGGCTGGGTTTCCTCGGCGCGCGCCCGAGCGCCGGAACGCGCAGCGGCCAGCGCCTGATGCGCGCGCTGCAGCGCGCGAACGCGCACCTGTTCGACTGGGTCGCGCGCGCGCCCCGCGTCAGCCTGGGGCTGACCTTCGCGGTGCTGCTCGTCAGCCTGGTCGGCCTGGCGCTGGTGCCGATCAACTTCCTGCCGCTGCCCAACGAGGGCGCGTTGCTGGAGTCCTTCACGCTGCCTCCGGGCGCGTCGCTGCTCGACACCCGGGCGGCGGTCCGGCACATCGCCCGGCGACTGCTGCGCGACCCGGCGGTGGCGCACGTCTACGCGCGCATCGGCGCGTCGGCGTCGACGACGTACACCGAGCCGGCGTACGCCGGCGAAATCCAGGTTGCGCTGAAGCCCGGCGTGAGCGTGAACGCGCTCGACTCCATCGGGCGGCGCATCGAGCGGGAATCCCGCATGCCTGGCGTGCAACTGGCCGTCGACACGCCGACCATCGAGCGCCTCGGCGAAAGCCTGTCGGGGCTGCCGCAGCCCTTCGTGCTGCACGTGTTCGGCGCCAGCATTCCCGAACTGCGGCTGCTGGCCGAGCGGATCACCGCCCGGCTGCGTCGGGTTCCGGACCTCGCCGACGTGTTCGACAACGACGGCTACCCGGTCACGCAGCTGCAGCTCGAGCCCCGGGCGCAAGCGCTCGCCGTGCACGGACTGACGCCCCGAACGCTGTATGCGCAACTCGATGCGCTGATCGACGGGCAGGTGATCAGCCGTGTCCCCGACGGCAACGTCCCGCTGGGCCTGTACGTGCGCCTGGCCGACGCGCCGCAGCGCTCGGTCGCCCGGCTGGCCGCGCTGCCGATCCGCACCGCGGGCGGCTGGACCCCGCTGGGCCAGTTGGCGCGGCTGCGGCTGGTGCAAACGCCGAACCAGATCCGGCACATCGCCGGTGCCCGTGCGCTCGACATCCTGGCCACCCCGACCGGCCCGCTGGGCAGCACCGAGGCCGAGGCGAGGCGCGCGCTGCGGGGCTTGAAGATCCCGCCCGGATACCGCATCGCCTTCGGCGGGCTGGCGGTCGAACTCGAGCACGCCGCGGTCGGGCTGCTGCTGGCCAGCCTGGCCGCGTTCGCCGCCATGGTCGGCGTGCTGCTGTTGCAGTTCGACGGGCTGCTGATCCCGGGAATCCTGCTGCTGGAAATCCCGCTGGCGCTGACCGGAGGCACGGTGGCGCTGGTGCTCAGCGGCGTGGGCCTGAACGCCACCGGAATGATCGGCTTCCTCACCCTGGTGGGAATCGGGCTGCGCCACTCAATCGTTCTGCTCGACCGAGCCCGCGCCAACGAGAACGCCGGCATGCCGCTCGACGACGCGGTGCGCGAAGCGATCCAGGTGCGGTTCCGCCCAATCGTGCTGACGGCGGCGACCGCCATGCTCGGCATGCTGCCGACCGCGCTGGGCCTGGGCCAGGGCGCGGCGCCCGAACAGGGCCTTGCGGTGGTGATTCTCGGCGGGCTGCTGTGGAGCGCGCTGCGCAGCACCAACCTGATTCCGGCGCTGTACCTGCACGGCCGGCGCAGGCAACTGGCGCGCGCCGCGGACGCGCCGCACGACGGCCCACGCGGCTGAGCGCGCCGGCTTGACCGCGCGCGCCCGGACCCGCGGCGATTGCGACGCCGACGCCAACGGGCCTACCATCGCCTGAAGCGGACCGACTCCGGCGGCCGCCGGCCGTGGCCGCCGAGTCCTGCACCGGATCTTCCCAAGGACCACGCAATGGCCCACCGCAGCAAGCCAGCGTCTCCGGCACGCGTCCCGCCCGGCGCCGTGCGACCGCCCACGCCGTCCGAAGTCGACGCCTACCTGAGCGACGCGGCGCAGCGCGCCGCGTTGTTTTTCGACACTCTGCTCGACCGCGGCAATGCGTATCGCGAGCACCTCGCGCAGGGAACCCCGCCGCTGCTGAAATTCGAGCACGAGGTGGTGCTCGACGGACTGAGCCTCGAGCGGCCCTGCAATTACGCGCTGCTGCGCGTGATCCCCCCCGACGGCATGCCGGCGCGCGACGATCTCCGGCCGCTCGTCGTCGTCGACCCGCGCGCCGGACACGGCCCGGGAATCGGCGGCTTCAAGAACGATTCGGAAGTCGGCGTCGCCATGCGCGCAGGCCACCCGGTGTATTTCGTGACCTTCCGCCCGCAACCCGAGGACGGGCAGACGCTGTTCGACGTGCTGCATGCCGAGGCGGCGTTCCTGGAAACGGTGATCGCGCGCCATCCGCAGTGCAAATCCAAGCCGGTCGTCGTCGGCAACTGCCAGGCCGGGTGGGCGATGATGGCGCTCGCGGCGACGCGCCCCGAATTGTTCGGCCCGCTGATGGTCGTCGGTGCGCCGCTGTCGTACTGGGCTGGGAGCTCGACGCTGAACCCGATGCGCTACCTCGGAGCCGCGCTCGGCGGTTCATGGCTCGCGTCGCTGACCGCGGACCTCGGCGCCGACCGTTTCGACGGTGCCCATCTGGTCGCCAACTTCGAACAACTCAACCCGGCCAACGCGCTGTGGGGCCGCGCCTACAAGCTGTGGTCCGAGGTCGATACCGAAGCACCGCGCTTCCTCGAGTTCGAGCGCTGGTGGGGAGGATTTTTCCGCATGACCGGAGCCGAGATCGAGGCCATCGTCGAGAACCTGTTCGTCGGCAACAAACTCGCGCGCGGCGACGTGTTCGACGGCGCGCGGAGCATCGACCTGCGATCGATCACGTCTCCGGTCGTCGTGTTCGCGTCGCACGGCGACAACATCACGCCGGTCCCGCAAGCGCTCGACTGGATCGTCGACACCTGGGGCGACGAGCGCTCGATTGCCGCCGCCGGCAGGACCATCGTCTACGTGCTGCACGAAAGCGTCGGCCACCTGGGCATCTTCGTCGGCGGCGACGTCGCGCGCAAGGAACACGACCAGCTCGTCAGTTCCCTCGACGTGCTCGCAAGCCTTCCGCCCGGTCTGTACGAAATGCGTCTCAAAGCGAAGGACGGCGCTGAAGTGCTTCGCTGGGACTCGCTGGAACCCGGCGGCTACACCGTGCACTACGAGCACCGCACGATGCAGGACATCGTCGACCTCAACCCCGAGGGGCGCGACGAGGAAGCGCTTTTCTCGACCGTCGCCAAGGTCTCGGAGTTCTACGCCCAGTGGTACAAGGCCTGGCTGCGGCCTTGGGTGAAGGCGATGTCCAGCCGCACCACGGGCGATGCCATCGGCAACTTGCATCCGCTGCGCCTGCAGCGCGAGCTGCTGTCCGACGCCGCGCCTGCGGCCGCGCTCATCCGCGCGCTCGCCGCAAGCGCGCGATCCGGGCGCAAGGCCGCCGCGCACGACAATCCGCTGCTCGAAGCCGAGCGCCGCTTCGACGCGTGGATGACCGACGCGCTGAACCGCTACCGCGACCAGCGCGACGCGTTCACCGTCGCGTTCGCGCGCCAGCTGTACGGTCCGGCCGGCCTCGGCAGGTGGTTCAAGCCCGACGCGCCGGATGCGCTGCGCGCGCGCGACCGCGCGCTGCAGAACATCGAGCAGGCGCGCGCGCAGGAACTCGCGCGCGTGGCCGAAGGCGGCTTCGCCGAAGCGGTCTGCCGCATCGTGCTCGCCGGCATGGCGTCGATCGGCGCCTTCGAGCGCCGCAGCCTGCGCCTGGCGCGCCTGCTGGCGCGGCTTCCGCCCGACGCGCGAAGCAGCCTGCCGCCCGGAATCGTCTGGGGCCGCCTGCTCAAGGAGCAGGCGCGCATCACCGCGGTCGCACCGGTGGAGGCGCTCAACGCACTGCACGTGCTTCTGCCCGACCTGGCCAGCCGCGAGCACGCGCTGGCGCTGTCGGCCGCGGTGATGATGATCGAACCCACGCTGGCCAACCCGCGCTCGGAAATCATCGAATTCCTCATGGACACGCTGGGCGCCGATCCGGATCGCGTCATCGCGCTGGCGCGCACGCTGACCAGCGCGATCGAGGTTCCGGCTCCCGCGGCCAAACGCCGCGGCCGCGTGCGACGCTGAATCCGAGGCCGCTCGAACCGGGCCACCGAAGCCGGCCCGGCGCGCGGGGCGCGCCGCCATGCAGCGGCCAGGCACCAAGGAAACCACCGATGTTGACCCTCAAGAGCCTGCTCGACGAACCGCGGAAGCTGCCCACCGTGCCGAAAGTCGCGCACCAGCTGATGCTGACCTTCAGCGACGAGAACGCGCCGTTCGCCGACATCGCCAGGCAGATCTCGGCCGATCCCGTTCTCAGCACCAAATTGCTCAGGCTGGCCAATTCGGCGTACTTCCACTTCCCGCGCACGATCGCGTCGATCGACGACGCGCTGCGCATGCTCGGCTTCGTGATGGTGCGCAATCTGGTCCTCGGCCACGGCATGGCCGCGGCCTTTCGCAACGCCCAGGGAATCGATCTGGCGCAGTTCTGGCGCTACAACCTGTACGCCGCCAGCGCGTCGCGCTGGCTGGCGGCCAGGGCCCGCCTGAACGCCGACGAAGTGTTCACCGTCGGCCTGATGCACGGAATCGGCCAGTTGCACCTGCACGCCGCGGCGTCCGACGCGATGGCGCCGATCGACGCCGAGCTGCACGTGCTCGACCCCGGCCGCGCGGCGCTGGAGCAGTCGCGACTCGGCTTCCACCACGGCGACGTCGCCGCCGAGCTCGCGCGTATCTGGAACTTCCCCGAGACCATCGCGGCGGCGCTGCGGCAGGTTCCGGAACCGCGCGACACCGACGCATTTTCCGCAGCCGCAGGCTGCGTCCACCTCGGCGCCTGGCGCGCGCGCGGCGCGGTTCGCGCAGCGGCGCCCGAGGCGCAGGCCGCGGCATTCCCGCAAGCCGTCGGCCGCCGCCTGGGACTTCCGCTCGAGGTCATCGACGCGGACATGCCGCCGCTGGCCGAACTGACCAACGGGCTGGATTCGATGCTGGATTAACGCGGTGGATGAACCGCTGGACGCACCCGCCGGTGGTGTTTGCGGACCAGTGGCGGCCGGAGTCAGTCGTAGTGATATCTGCAGGCGACGATGGCCAGCGCATCCGCTTCGACGGTGTAGACCAGGCGGTGCGTATCGTCGATCCGCCTTGACCAGAACCCCGAGAGACTTTCGCGCAGAGCCTCGGGCTTGCCCAGCCCTTCGAACGGATGCCGCAAAGCATCTTGGACCAGCAGGTTGATGCGCCTGAGCGTCTTGCGATCCTGCCCCTGCCACCACACGTAGTCCGACCACGCGGCCGCCGTCCACAGCAGACGCTCAGGCATCGCTTGCCAGATCCCGGCAGCTGCTCTCGCCGGCGCGCAACTGCCTGATCGACGTGGCCAGGTGCGCGGCATTCGCCGGCGTCTTGAGCAGGTGCACCGTCTCCTGCCAGCTGTTGAACGTCTCCAGCGACATCACCACGGCATCGGGCGCGTCGCGTCGCGTGATCACCGCCACATCGGCGTCATCGACCACCTGGTCGATGACGCGCTTGAGTTGATTGCGGGCCTCGGAAAAACTGATCGTGCGCATGATGACTTGTCCTATAACAAGCACAAGTCTAGCACCCATCCGACTCCGCTGTACCGCGCCCCTTGCCGTGGCGCCCGAGCGTTGCAGGCCGCGGCGGCGCTGGGGGAGCGTGAGCGAGTGATTCAGCTTCTCAACGAACACCTGGCTTGCTGGGCGCATGTGCGTCGTCGCTTCGTCGACGCCGCCAAACTGCAGCCCAAGGGCAAGAAGGGCCTGGCCGACGAGGCCGTCGCGATGATCGGCGAGCTCTACCGCATCGAGCGTGAGGCCGTCGGGCTCGACGATGCCGCCAGGTGGCAGCTGCAGACGATCCGGTCCTGGCTCGACCGCACGCTGCCCAGCGTGCCGCCCAAACTCGCCCTCGGCCAGGCCCTGGCCTATATGGACAACTACTGCCCAAGCTCGTGCGCTATGTTGAGCGCGGCGACCTGGGGATAGACAACAACCGTGCCGAGAATGGCGTTGACGTGTCAGAACCGGCATCATGTCGCGAATGGCATCCGCCGAAGGTGGGACGTGTTGCGCATTGCGAATGAACACCTGATGGCTTCGGTATCCGGCCAAATCATGGGGCTGCAAAATTCCCGCCGTGACGTTGGGCTCAAAGAGTTTCTGATACCACTGATGATGGTCGTGATCCGCAAGGTCATCACATCCCCCCAGGAGCCTTTGCCACAATGACGGCCTCGGTGCCCGGGCCGAAAAGATGAACCTTGGCGGACATCCCCACCCGCTCGAAGGCTTCCTCGATTTCGCTGGGACGCAGGAAGTGGTTGCCCTGGACGTGCTCGGTCAGGTTCTGGAACGCCATCCCCTTGCGCGGAAGATCGCGCAGCATTTCCCGCTTGGCCGGCCATGCCGGCTCCCACACGACCGCGTAGCCTCCGGGCTTCAGGTTGTCGCGCAGCCAAGCGAACAAGGCATCCGGATCTTTCTCCCACACGTGATGGAGTGCCCGGTTCATGGCAATCAGATCCGCCGGCTCCTTGAGCTTCAAGTCGTGGATATCGCCTTGCAGGAAATGCAACCGCGTCCCGAATCCCTGGTCGTTGGCTAGTCGCTGCGCGTGGTCGATGTTTTCGCTGAAGCCATCGATGCCAAGCCCGCGCACGTTGGCATAGCGCCGTGCCAGGGCACGCAAGTACCAGCCGTTTCCGCATCCAAGGTCCACGGCCAGGCCGTCGCGCGCATTGACCTCCGAGAATGCCGGAACGGCAGGACACACGGTCGTCTCGAACATCGCGCCGAAGTTCGCTTCGAGCATCGGTCCGAACCACGGGAGGACCGTCTCGCGCTCTGCCAGAACCTGCTCGCCGGGGCGCTCGCCCGTGCGCATCAGGCCTGCGGCGCGCTCGGCCATGTGCGCCGACAAGACCGACTGAATGGCCATGGGCATGAGTGTGCCGGGTGCATCGGGGAGCATGGCTTCACCCGTCGAGCTCAGGCGAAACCGATCGTCGTTCGCATCGAGATAGCCAAAAGCGTAGGCCGCATCACACCAACGCACCACGTACCCCGCGTCCATGCTGGATGCCGAGGCCAAGTCGGTCGCGGTCGCGCTTCCGAGGCGGTACAGCCCCTCGAAGAGATGGTTGACGATGCCGATGTACGCGATGTTGAGACTGAGGGTTCCCTGAGCTTGCTGGCGGAACGTTGCCTTGATTTCTTCTGGTGTCATGGTCACCTGATGCGATGTCCGGCTGGACGATCGAATCTGAGCCGCAGCATCGCTTGGGATTTGGATACTCCAAAGCGTATCGTGCATGCGGAAAGGTTGCAGCGCCGCCACCGCGAAGGATGGTCATCCGCCACCGGGGAACAGCACAGCGGTCCTGGACTGCTTGAGCTCGCATCCAACACGGGCATTGAGATCCTGGATGCTGTTGCACCGCATGGGGGAGCCTTGGGGGAGCTGCGAGCGGGCGGAAGCCAAAAACAAAAAGCCCCGCACGATGGCGGGGCTTGCAACTGCTTGATTCTTCTAAGAATTCTGGCGGAGTGGACGGGACTCGAACCCGCGACCCCCGGCGTGACAGGCCGGTATTCTAACCAACTGAACTACCACTCCCATGTCCGCCCCTGGCAAAGCCTTGGGCGAAAACCATTATTTTCACCGGCGTTCGAGCATCTGTCAATACCGGCCGCAACGCTCAGCCGAGATCGCGCAAGTCGACGACCGGCTGCGCGCCGAACGCATCGCTGGCCATGAAGCGCAGCAGGCGCGCCGCGCAGTCCGCCGGCGCCACCAGTTGGCCACGCGCCTGCAGCGCCTCGAACCGCGGGCGCTGCGGAAAATCCGCCGCGTCGGTGGCGCGGATCCGCGCCTGCATCTCGGTGTCGAGAACCCCGGGGGCGACGCTGCAGATGCGCAGGCCCGCGACGCCGTCGAGCGCGGCGGCGCGCGCGTGCTGGTCGAGCGCGGCCTTGCTCGCGCAATACACGCTCCAGCCGGCATAGGGGGTGCGCGCGGCGCCGCTCGATACGTGCAGCACGCGCAGCGCGCCTCCGGCCGGCAGCACCCGAGCGGCCAGCGCCGCGGCCAGTTGCAGCGGCGCGGCGACGTTCAATGCGATCGCCGCGCCCACCTGCGCCGCGTCCTGCCGCTGCAGCGGGCCGACGGGGCCGAGGGTGGCGGCGTTGTTCAACAGCAGCACCTGCGCGTACCCGGAAACGAAGGCGCCGAGTTCTCCGCCGTCGAGCCAGCGCTGCAGCGCTGCGGGGTCGGCCAGATCGATCGCGACTTCGCGCAGCAGCGCGTCGTCGACGCCGCGCCGGCCGCCGCGCGCCAACGCCAGGGTGGGCACGCGCTGCGCGAGCAGGCGCTCGACCAGCGCCGCGCCCAGGCCGCGGCTGTGCCCGGTGACGACCGCCACCGTGGTCCTGCTTGCCTCCATCGTTCGCCCTCCTCGTCGCGGTTCAGTGCACGTCGCCGTCCGGCGCGCCGGGGTCGGACGCCAGCGCCTCGCGCCAGGTATGCGCCGGAACGTGGGTCTGCAGGCGCTCGAGCAGCCGCTCGACCAGCGCGTCGTCGATGCCGTGGCCGAGCCCGGGCAGCAGATCGGCGGTGACGTCGGCGCCGATGGCCACCAGATGCTCGGCCGCCGCACGCGCCACCGACGCCGGAATCACCGTGTCGCGCATGCCGTGCAGCAGGTGCAGGGTCGTGCGCGGCGCGGGTCGCTGCGGCAGCTCGGCAAAGCGCCCGGACAGCGCAATCACCCGCGCGGCCAGCGCAGGCTCGTGCCGCGTCGTCTCCAGCGCCATGATCGCGCCCTGCGAAAAACCCACCAGCGCGGTCTGCGCGACACCGGCGCCGCTGTCGCGCTGCCACTGGCGCACGACGGCGGCGAACGCGGGCAAGGCCTCGGCCACCCGCTGCACGCGCGCGGTCTCGTCGATGTCGCGCACCGAAAACCACTGCCGCCCGTGGCCGAGGTCGCAGCGCTGCGGCGCCTGCACGCTGACGATGCACGCCTGCGGGTAGGCATGCGCCAGCCGGCGGCCGAGGGGCGCGAGGTCGGCGGCGTCGGCGCCGACCCCGTGAAACAGCAGCATCAATTGCGGCGCCGGAGTCGTCGAGCGTGCGATGACAAGGGTTCCGTCAGCCATGGCGTCGGCATCGGTCGGGATCATGGACGGCAACCGTATCAGGCGAACAGCCACGCGTCCATGCTCAGCATGCCGTAGTGCACGCCGCCGTCGAACCATTCGGCCTCGTCGCCGTCGGCCGCGCCGAGGGCCCAGAACAGCGGCAGCAGATGCTCGGCGCTGGGGTGCGCGCGCTGTGCATGCGGCGCGCGCGACGACCACGCCAGCAAGGTGTCGCGGTCGCCGCGCGCGACCGCATCGCGTGCCCAGTCGACGAAGGCGCGCACGTACGGGACCGTGGCGTCGTCGAGCCTTGCGTCGGCGCGGAATTCATACAGGTTGTGCGTCAGGCTGCCGCTGCCCAGCAGCACCACGCCGTCGTCGCGCAGCGGTGCCAGCGCCTGCCCCAGCCGCCACGCCGCAGCCGCATCGAGTGGCCACGGCATGGCCACTGGAACCACGGGCAGATCGGCGCGGGGGCGCATGACCAGCAGCGGATTCCATACGCCATGATCGAGGCCGCGCGCCGGATCGAGCCCGACGCGCCAGCCGGCGCCCTGCAGCAGTTCGGCCACGCGATGGGCCAGCGCCGGATCGCCGGCGGCCGCATAGCGCAGGGTGTCGAGCGCGGGGTCGAAACCGCTGAAATCATGGATGGTCGCCGGGTGCTCCGAAGCGCCGACCAGCGCGCCGCGCGCCATCCAGTGCGGCGACAGCGCGACGATCGCGCGCGCGCCGTCAAGGCGCCGGCCCAGCCGCTGCAACATCGGTCCGGCGCTGCCGGGCTCCAGCGGCAGCATCGGCGATCCATGGGAAACGAACAACGCGGGCGCGCGCGCCATGATGGGACTCCGGTGGCAGACGCGGCCACGGTCTGTGGCCGCCATGCCGGCATATTAGTTCGTGTTAGAACTATTTGCGCGCACAGGGTCTTTGCGCGGACGGCGGCGCGGCCCGGCGTTTGCGCCCATGGCGTCAACGTCAGAGGAATACGGCCTGCACCAGCACCAGGCACGGCAGCAGCACCACCGTGGACCACGCCATGTAGCCGAAGAACGACGGCATCTCGATGCCGCGGTGCTCGGCGATCGCCTTGACCATCAGATTCGGCGCGTTTCCGATGTAGGTCAAGGCGCCCATGTACACCGATCCGGCCGAGATCGCGCCCAGCACCGTGGCCTCGTGCATCAGCCGCGCGGCATCGCCGCCGGCCAGGTTGAAGAACACCAGGTAGGTCGGCGCGTTGTCGAGCAGCGACGACAGCGCGCCGGCGAGCCAGAAATACGCGCCGGCGATCGGCGCGCCATGCGCGTCGCTGGTCAGGCGCACCAGCGGCGCGAAGGCGCCCCCGGAGCCTGCGCGCAGCATCGCCACGACCGGGATGATGCTGAGGAAAATACCGAGGAACAGCTTGGCCACCTCGAGCATCGGAGCCCAGTGGAAATGGTTCAGCTCGCGCGCGCAACGCGGCGTCGTGGCCAGCGACGCCAGCAGCACCGCGAACAAGGCGCCATCGCGCGCCAGCGCGCCCCAGCGCAACATCACGCCGCCGATCTCGACGCCGCCCGCGGGCTGCCAGCTCCCGCTGGCCAGCACGATGCCGACGACCGCAGCCAGCCACAGCAGGTTCCAGCGCCCGAGCACCTGCAAACGGGCGTCCGGGGACGGATCGACACGCTTGAGCTGGTCGGGCTGGCGCCAGTACCAGCTGTCGAGCGCATAGAACAGCGCCAGCAACAGGCAGCACAGCAGCGCGGTCGGTGCGGCCAAATGGCGCAGCGTCCAGAAGAAATCCACCCCTTTCAAATAGCCGAGAAACAGCGGCGGATCGCCGAGCGGGGTCAGCGCGCCACCGACGTTGGCGACGATGAAAATGAAGAAGATCATGACGTGCGCGTTGTGCCGTCGCCGATCGTTGGCATGGATCAGCGGCCGCACCAGCAGCATCGCAGCACCGGTGGTTCCCATCGCGCTGGCGGCGAGCGCGCCGAACGCAAGCAGCGCGGTGTTCTGCGCCGCGCTGCCGTGCAGGTCGCCGCGCACGGCAAGTCCGCCGCTGACCGTGTACAGCGCGGCCAGCAGCAGGACGAACGGGAGGTAGTCGTCGAGCAGGCTGTGCAGCGCCAGGTGGGTGGTCGCGGAGGCACCATGCACAAGCGCATCGGGCAGCAGGAACGCGGCCGCCCACAGCAGCGCGATCTTGCCCTGGTGCCGGTGCCACGCGCGCGGCACCAGCAACGGACCCAGCGCGATCGACAGCAGCATCGCGGCGAACGGCAGCGCCCAGGCCATGGAGTAGACA
>JAJZHS010000025.1:0-728 GCA_021798395.1 Pseudomonadota bacterium | reverse complement strand
GTGCCGCATTGGCGCGAAAGCGCCCGCGGTAGATAGGGGACGCCAGAAAAGCCACCCAGCCCATGGCAGCGCCCAGGCCATGGAGTAGACAGGCCCGCCGGCAGCCGATGCCGTCGCCGGCCACGCCGCGCACAAGCCACCGAGCAACCCGATCCGCCCTGCCTCGAAAAATCGTCGGCTGAGGCAGGTAAATTTAGACAATTATGCCAACCTATTAGCTAAAAAATGAATTTAATTTGTTTTCTAGAAATGGAAATCATAATATAATCCAATATTATCCGATTTCCCAAAATCGGCCAAGGAGGTGTGCTCCTTGCCGCACCGTCCGTGGTGCGGACGCGCCGAAAACGCTGTGACGCGTCCCGCGGGACGCTCCGATTCCCGACCGCGCGCCGCGCCGCGGCCACCTCGCTGGAGTTCCGATGCCTTTGCCTGTCCGACGGGCGCGACCCGCCATGCCCGAGCCGATCGTACTGGCCACCGACCTCGACGGCACCTTCCTCGGTGGCAGCGACGCAGACCGTGCCGCACTCTACGCGTGGTTGTGCGCCCAGCGCGACGCGGTGGTGCTGGTGTTCGTCAGCGGCCGCGGCCAGGAGTTCATGCGCGCGCTCGCCGATACCCTTCCGGTACGCCCGGACCATTGCATCGGCGACGTCGGCACCAGCGTGCACAGCGGCGCGCAGCTGCGGCCGCTGCGCCCGGTCGAGCACTGGACCCAGTCCTGC
>JAJZHS010000024.1 GCA_021798395.1 Pseudomonadota bacterium | reverse complement strand
CGCGCGCGCTGTTCGCCTGGGCGCGCGCGCCTCCGTCCGGGGCGCGCGGCTGACGCCGCGCCCACCGTCGCCCGTCCCGGGCGGGCGCGCTCTGGCCCGCCCGCTTTCCCCATTCCTGGCGGGTCGGCCCGCAGCGCGCGCCGACCGCAACGAGGAGCTCGTCATGCAAGGACTCAACACCCTCAGGCGCGTCGTCGCGACGCGCCGCCACTGGCTGTCGCTCGCGCTGGCGCTGGCCGCCGCGCCCGCGCTCGCCGCAGCGCCGCTGCGCGCCAGCGACGCCTGGATACGCTGGTTGCCTGCCGGCCTGCCGGCCGGAGGCTACGTGGTGCTGCACAACGACGGCGCCGCCACCGCGCTGGTCGGCGCCAGCAGCCCCGACTACGGCAGCACCATGCTGCACCAGAGCCGCAACGTCGACGGCGAAATGCAGATGGTGCACGTCGCGCGCATCGCCTTGCCGGCGCACGGCAGCGTCGCGCTCAAGCCGGGCGGCTACCACATCATGCTGATGCAGGCACGCCACACCATCAAGCCGGGCGACCACGTCCCGGTCACCCTGCGCTTTGCCGACGGCAGCGCGCTGAAGGTCGACTTCGAGGTGCGCACCGCCAGCGGGGCGATGCCCGGCATGCAGGGCATGCAGGGCATGCCGCAAGGCGGCCATCCGGCGCGTTGACCCGGCTCGGCGCCGCCGCCCGCCGGCGGCGCCCATGCCCCTGGGGCCCGGTCGATCGCCCCGCTCGACTCCCGGGTTGGTGCCGATTCCTACAATGGGGGTTTGGAACCGACGCCATGAACCCGCCTGAAACCTTGCCCGCCGCGGACCGAGCCGAAGCCGACGCGCCTGCTCGATTGCGCGAGATTCCGTACAACTACACCTCGTTCTCGGACCGCGAGATCGTCATGCGCCTGCTCGGCGCCGACGCCTGGGGCTGGCTCGACCAGTTGCGTCAGGAGCGGCGCACCGGGCGCAGCGCGCGCATGCTGTACGAAGTGCTCGGCGACATCTGGGTGCTGCGCCGCAATCCGTATCTGCAGGACGACCTGCTGCATTCGCCCAAGCGCCGCGCGGCGCTGCTCGACGCGCTGCATCACCGTCTGCGCGAAATCGACCGCAGGCGCGACGCCAGCGCCGGTGCCGCGGCGCGCGACGCGCTGGTCGCGCAACTGCTGCAACGCGCGCGGGATACGGTGGCCGCGTTCGGCGACTGGTTCGATGAAGTCGCGGCGCTGCGCAGGCGCGCGCTGCGCGAGCTGACGCGCCACACCCGGCGCGACAACATCCGCTTCGACGGCCTGGCGCGCGTCTCGCACATGACCGACGCCACCGACTGGCGGGTCGAGGTTCCGTTCGTCGTGCTGTGCCCCGACAGCGAAGACGAAATCGCGCCGCTGGTGCAGGCCTGCGTCGCGCTCGACCTGACCATCGTGCCGCGCGGCGGCGGCACCGGCTACACCGGCGGCGCCGTACCGCTGGTCTGGAAAAGCGCGGTGATCAACACCGAGAAGCTCGACGGCCTCGGCTCGGTCGAGACCATCGAACTGCCCGGCGTACCCGGCGCGGTGCCGACCATCGTCACCGGCGCCGGCGTGGTCACCCAGCGCGTGGCCGACGCCGCCGAGCGTGCCGGGCTGGTGTTCGCGGTCGACCCGACTTCAGCCGACTCGTCGTGCATCGGCGGCAACGTGGCGATGAACGCAGGCGGCAAGAAGGCCGTGCTGTGGGGCACCGCGCTCGACAACCTGGCCTGGTGGCGCATGGTCGACCCCGCAGGCCGCTGGGTCGAGGTCACGCGGCTCGAGCACAACCTGGGCAAGATCCACGACGCGCCGAACGTGCGCTTCGAGATCCGCACCTTCGACGCGACGCGCACGACCGAGCTCGAGCGCCGTGTGATCGACATTCCCGGCGCGCGCTTTCGCAAGGCCGGCCTGGGCAAGGACGTCACCGACAAGTTCCTCGCCGGGCTTCCCGGAGTGCAGAAGGAAGGCTGCGACGGGCTGATCACCAGCGCGCGCTGGGTGCTGCACCGCATGCCGCCGCAGGTACGAACCTTCTGCCTCGAATTCTTCGGCCAGGCCCGCGAGGCGATTCCGTCGATCGTCGAAATCACCGGTTTCATGGCCGCGCGCCCGGGCGGCGCGATCCTCGCCGGGCTCGAGCACCTCGACGAGCGCTACCTGCGCGCGGTCGGCTACGCGCCGAAGAGCAAGCGCGGCGCGTTCCCCAAAATGGCGCTGTTCGGCGACATCGTCGGCGACGACGACGACGCGGTGGCGCGCGCCACCGCCGAAGTCGTGCGCATGGCCAACGCGCGCGTCGGCGAGGGCTTCATCGCCGTCAGCGCCGAAGCGCGCAAGAAGTTCTGGCTCGACCGCAAGCGCACCGCGGCGATCGCGCGCCACACCAACGCGTTCAAGATCAACGAGGACGTCGTCATCCCGCTGCCCCGGATGGGCGACTACGTCGACGGCATCGAGCGCATCAACATCGAGCTGTCGCTGAAGAACAAGCTGCAGCTCGCCGCGGCGCTCGACGCCCTGCTGAGCGGCCGGCTGCCGCTGGCCAGGAACGAGGAACCCGGCGAAGGCGAGGCGCCGGTCGACGCCGACGAACTCACGGCCGCGCGGTCGCAGGCGCTGGAGCTGCTGCGCGCGGTGCACGCGCGCTGGAGCCACCTGCTGGCGCACCTCGACACCCCGCTGTCGCAGGCGCTGCCCGAGCTGGCGCGGCACGGCCTGGAGGCTGCGCGCACGCCGGCGATGCAGATGCTGCACCGCGCGCCGCGCGCCACGCTGTTCAACCTGCTGCAGGAACACACGGTGCGCGCGTCGTGGCGCGCCGAGATCCGCCGACCGCTTCACGCGCTGTTCGCCGGCGCCGCCTACGCCCCGCTGCGCGCCGCGCTCGACGTCGCGCACCAGCGCGTGCTCAAGGGGCGCGTCTGGGTCGCACTGCACATGCACGCCGGCGACGGCAACGTGCACACCAACATCCCGGTCAACTCGGACGACTACGCGATGCTGCAGTCCGCGCACGACGCGGTGGCGCGCATCATGACGCTGGCGCGAAGCCTCGGCGGCGTGATCTCGGGCGAGCATGGAATCGGCATCACCAAGCTGCAGTTCCTCACCGAGGACGAGATCGGTCCGTTTCGCGCGTACAAGCGCGCGGTCGATCCCGACGGGCGCTTCAACCGCGGCAAGCTGCTCGACGATCCGACGCTGCCGGCCGACCTGACCAATGCGTACACGCCGAGCTTCGGCCTGATGGGCCACGAGTCGCTGATCATGCAGCAAAGCGACATCGGCGCGATTTCGGCGTCGATCAAGGACTGCCTGCGCTGCGGCAAGTGCAAGCCGGTGTGCGCCACCCACGTGCCGCGCGCCAACCTGCTGTACTCGCCGCGCAACAAGATCCTCGCCACGTCGCTGCTGGTCGAGGCATTCCTGTACGAGGAACAGACCCGGCGCGGCGTCAGCATCCACCACTGGGAGGAGTTCGAGGACGTCGCCGACCACTGCACCGTGTGCCACAAGTGCCTGACGCCGTGTCCGGTCGACATCGACTTCGGCGACGTGTCGATGAACATGCGCAACCTGCTGCGAAAAATGGACAAGCGCAGCTTCAAGCCAGGCAGCGCGGTGGCCATGCTGATGCTCGGCGCGACCGACCCGCGCACGGTCAAGGCGCTGCGCGCCGGCGTCGCGGGCCTAGGGTTCGCCGCGCAGCGCCTGGGAGCGCGGCTTCTGCGCCGCGCCGGGCGCCGGCAGACCGCGGCGCCGCCGTCGAGCACAGGTCGCCCGCAACTGCGCGAGCAGGTGATCCACTTCATCAACAAGCCGATGCCCGGCGGGCTGCCGAAGAAGACCGCGCGCGCGCTGCTGGACATCGAGGACAAGAACTTCGTGCCGATCATCCGCGACCCGCAGGCGACCACCGTCGACTCCGAAGCGGTGTTTTACTTTCCGGGCTGCGGCTCCGAGCGGCTGTACTCGCAGGTCGGTCTGGCCACCCAGGCGATGCTGTGGAAGGCCGGCGTGCAGACCGTGCTTCCGCCGGGCTACCTGTGCTGCGGCTACCCGCAGCGCGGCTCCGGCGACGACGACCGCGCCGAGCAGATCATCACCGACAACCGGGTGCTGTTCCACCGCGTCGCCAACACCCTGAACTACCTCGACATCCGCACCGTGGTCGTCAGCTGCGGCACCTGCTACGACCAGCTGCAGGGCTACGAGTTCGACAAGATCTTCCCCGGCTGCCGCATCGTCGACATCCACGAGTTCCTGCTCGAGAAGGGCATCACCCTGCCAGCGGGCGGCGCACAGTACCTCTACCACGACCCCTGCCACTCGCCGCTGAAGGCGCAGGAGCCGATGAAGACGGTGCGCGCGCTGCTCGGCGACGGCGTGCGCAAGAGCGAGCGCTGCTGCGGCGAAAGCGGCACCCTCGGCGTGGCGCGTCCGGACATCGCCACCCAGGTTCGCTTCCGCAAGGAAGAGGAACTGCGACGCGACGAGGCCGCGCTGCGCGCCGCCGGCGCGCGCGGCGACATCAAGATCCTGACCAGCTGCCCGAGCTGCCTGCAGGGTTTGAGCCGCTTCCGCGACGACCTCGCCAGCGGCCTGCTCGAGGCGGACTACATCGTCGTCGAAATGGCGCGCCACATCCTCGGCGAGAACTGGATGCCCGACTACGTGCGCGCGGCCAACGCCGGCGGCATCGAACGGGTCCTGGTGTGAGCGCGACCGCGGAAGGCACGCGCGGATGCGCGCTGTGCGTGCACGACGGGGGCGTCGTGCTGTGGCGCGGCGCCGGCATGCGCGTGGTGCGCGCCGACGAGCCGCTGCACCCGGCGTGGTGGAGACTGGTGCACGCGGTGCACGCTGCCGAATTCACCGATCTGGACGCGCTGGCGCGCGCCAGCTGCATCGACGCGGTGGCGCTGCTCGAGCAGGCGATGCGCGAAGGGCTGCGCCCCGACAAAATCAACCTCGCAAGCTTCGGCAACGCCGTGCCGCACCTGCACTGGCACGTCATCGCGCGCTGGCACGACGACGCGCACTGGCCGCAACCGAGCTGGGGACCGCCGCTGCGCGGCGCCGACCAGGCCAGGCTGGACGCCGTGCGCGCGCTGCTGCCGCAGGCCGAGGCGCGGCTGCGCGCCTTGCTCGACGCCCGCTTCGCTCCGGCCTGACGCCCGGCGCCGCGGCCGAGCCGCGGCCCGATTCAGATGACCCGCGAATAGCGCGGGCCGGCGAGTTGCGCGGCCGGGTCGTGCAGGTAGCGGTCGAACTGCATGGCGACGATTCGCACCAGCAGCCGCCCCTGCGGCGTGACCTCCAGGCGCAGGCCGTCGCGCTGCACCAGACCGGCGTCGATCAGCGACTGCACGCGCTGCAGGTCGGCGGCGAAATAGGCCTGCGCGTCGGCGATGCCGTGGGCAGCGGCCAGCGCGCCGAGGTCGAGCGCGAAATCGCACATCAAGCGCTGGATCGCGTCGCGCCGGGCCAGATCGTCGGCGCCCAGGGTCAAGCCCCGCTCGACCGGCAGGCGCCCCGATGCCAGCGCCTCGCCGTAGGCCTCGATGGTCTTGGCGTTCTGCACGTAGTGCGGGCCGAGCTTGGAGATTCCCGACACGCCGAACGCGATCAGGTCGAGGTCGGCCTGGGTCGAATAGCCCTGGAAGTTGCGGTGCAGCTCGCCGTGCTGCTGCGCGCGCGCCAGCTCATCGTCGGGCAGCGCGAAATGGTCCATGCCGATGTAGACGTAGCCGGCGAACGCCAGCCGGCGAATCGCCAGCCCGAGCAGCACCAGCTTGGCCTGCGGCGTCGGCAGGTCGGCCTCGTCGATCATGCGCTGCGGGGCGAAGCGCTTCGGCAAGTGGGCGTAGCTGTAGAGCGCGACGCGGTCCGGCCGCAGTTCGACGACCTTCTCCAGCGTGGCGGCGAAGTTGAACGCGTTCTGCCGCGGCAGACCGTAGATCAGGTCGACGCTGACCGAGCGGAACCCGTGCGCGCGGGCCGCCTGGATGACTTCGCGCGTTTCCTCGTAGCTCTGCACCCGGTTGACCGCCTGCTGCACCGCGGGGTCGAAATCCTGCACGCCGACGCTCATGCGGTTGAAGCCCAGCGCGGCCAGGTGCGCGACGCGCGCGGCGCCGACCTTGCGCGGGTCGATCTCGATCGAGAACTCGCCGCCGTCCTGCAGCGCGAAATGGCGTCGCGTCATGCCCATCAACCGCGCCGCCTCGTCGTCGTCGAGGAAGGTCGGCGTGCCGCCGCCCCAGTGCAGCTGCGACACCGGCAGCCGCGCGCCGAGCAGCCCGGCGACGCGTCCCATTTCCTGTTCGATCTGGTCCAGGTACGGAGCGCTGCGCGCGTGGTTCTTGGTCGGGATCTTGTTGCAGCCGCAGTAGTAGCACAGCGTTTCGCAAAACGGGATGTGCATGTACAGCGACAGCGGCGTGGCCGCGTCGCGGCCGCGCTCGCGCAGCGCCGCGGCGTAGGCATCGGGGCCGAAGTCGCTGCGGAAGCGGTCGGCGGTCGGATACGACGTGTAGCGCGGCCCGGCGATGTCAAAGCGGCGGATCAGCTCGGGCTGGAAATCGAGGTTGGCTGGCATCATGCTCGGCATGATCGAACGTCGTTCGACATATCGTGTTGACTTGACGCAATAAGAATGCGATACGTCGCCCTTCGCCGCACAACGCTTTGTTGCTGCGCAGCAAATAACTTTATGATGTCAAACCCGTTCTCGCGGGTCCAGGCGGCGGGCTGCCGCCGAGGCAGGAGACATGCAACATAACGACGAGGATTCCAAGGGGACCCTGGGGGCGCTGGCGCTGGGAGCGCTGGGCGTGGTCTACGGCGACATCGGCACCAGCCCGCTGTACGCGTTCAAGCAGGCCTTCGACCCCAGCGCCCACCTGAGACTGCAGCCCGACAACATCTACGGCGTGCTGTCGCTGGTGTTCTGGGCGCTGACCGTGATCGTGACCATCAAGTACGTCGGTCTGGCGCTGCGCGCCGACAACGACGGCGAAGGCGGCATTCTGGCGCTGATGGCGCTGGTCATGCGCCGGTACGCTCCGCGCAGCCGCGGCCGCCAGATCGCGGTCACGCTCGGCCTGGTCGGCGCCGCGATGTTCTACGGCGACAGCATCATCACGCCGGCGATCTCGGTCATTTCGGCCATGGAAGGCACGGTCGTGGCCACCCCGCTGCTGCAGGACATGGTGGTGCCGATGACCGCTCTGGTCCTGATCGGCCTGTTCGTCCTGCAGCGCCACGGAACGGAAGCGGTCGGCCGCTACTTCGGCCCGGTGATGCTGGTCTGGTTCGTCGTGCTGGGACTGCTCGGGCTGGTACAGATCGCGAATCATCCGCGCATATTGCTGGCGCTGAACCCGTGGTGGGGTATCGACATGTTCATCCGCCGCCCCGGACTGGCGATGTTCCTGCTGGGCGCGGTGTTCCTCGCGGTCACCGGGGGTGAGGCGCTGTACGCCGACATGGGCCATTTCGGCCGCGTCCCGGTTCAGCGCGCGTGGCTGTTCGTCGTCATGCCGGGCTTGCTGCTGAACTATTTCGGCCAGGGCGCGCTGGTGCTGACGCACCCGCACGCGGTGAAGAATCCGTTCTACTACCTCGCGCCGGGCTGGGCGGTCTGGCCGCTGGTCGTGCTGTCGACCGCG
The DNA here is from genome assembly GCA_021798395.1 of Pseudomonadota bacterium. Classification (GTDB taxonomy): domain Bacteria; phylum Pseudomonadota; class Gammaproteobacteria; order Burkholderiales; family Burkholderiaceae_C; genus Thiomonas_A. The sequence goes on along the minus strand of JAJZHS010000024.1, from coordinate 6,547 downwards.
GCCACCGTGATCGCCTCGCAAGCCGTGATCTCCGGCGCCTATTCGATGACCACCCAGGCGATCAAGCTCGGCTACCTGCCGCGGATCCGGGTGCTGTTCACGAACGCGCGCAACCAGGGTCAGATCTACGTGCCCTTCATCAACTGGGTGATGCTGATTTTCGTGCTGCTGCTGGTCATGGCGTTCCGCAGTTCGGACAACCTGGCCGCCGCCTATGGAATCGCGGTCAACATCACCATGGTGACGACGACGGCGTTCCTGTGGATGGTCGCCGGCAAGCGCTGGAACTGGAGCGCGCGCCGGGTCAACCTGACACTGGGCCCGCTGCTGCTGGTCGAACTCCTGTTCCTGGCGTCGAACTCGCTGAAAGTCGACCACGGCGGCTGGTTCCCGCTGGTGTTCGGGGCCGCGGTTTACACCCTGCTGTCGACATGGAAAAGCGGCCGGCGCCTGCTCAAGCGGCAGCTGCAGGAGCACGCGCTCAACCTGAAGGACTTCGTCCACAGCCTGTCGACGTATCCGCCGATCCGAGTCGAGGGCACTGCGATCTACCTGACGCCCGACGTCAACACCGTGCCGCACGCCTTGCTGCACAACCTCAAGCACAACAAAGTCCTGCACGAACGCGTGTTCTTCCTGTCGGCGCAGACCGCCGACGTGCCGCACGTGGCGCCCGCCCAGGGCGTGCACCTGACCGCGATGGAAGAGGGCATTTATCTGCTGCACGCCGAGTTCGGCTTCAAGGATGAACCCGACATTCAACAGTTGCTTCGTGACTGCGAGCGGCTGTTCGGCCTCGAGTTCCACCTGATGGAGACGTCGTTCTTCCTCGCCCGCCAGACCATCATCCCGTCGAAGATCCCAGGCATGGCGATCTGGCGCGAAGTGCTGTTCTCGTGGATGAGCCGCAACGCGCAGGAAGCCTCGGATTACTTCCGCATTCCGCCGAACCGCGTCGTCGAACTCGGAACCCAGATCGAGATCTAGGCCGCTGCCGGCGCCGGCCGATTCTGGCATCATGCAGGCAAGCGGCCGACGCGGCCGCTTGCGCAGGCGGGAGGTGCGGCATGATCAGCATGGCGGCGTACAAATCGGTCTATCAGGTCGACGAGGTGCGGAGCAAGCTCGAGTCCCTGCCCGAAGACGGGAGCGAGCCGTTGCGCAAGACCTACGCGCGGATGATCGCCGCCGGCGGCGAACGGTTGGCGATCAAGCCCGCCGCGGCTCCGGATCGCGACCTGCTGCGCGCCGAGATGCCGAACTTCGCCGCGCCGCTGGAGGACATCTGCCGGTCGGTCGCGCTGGCCGCCGACAGCAGCGACACCATCGAGGTCGTGCCCATGCTGCTGCTGGGCGAGCCGGGAATCGGCAAGACCCACTTCGCGCGGCGCGCCGCCGATCTGCTCGGCACCCGCTCGGCGCTGGTGCCGATGAATGCGATGACCGCCGGCTGGATCCTGTCCGGCGCGTCGTCGCAATGGAAGGGCGCGCGTCCGGGCAGGGTGTTCGAAACCCTGGTGCAGGGCGAGTACGCCAACCCGGTGCTGGTCGTCGACGAAATCGACAAGGCCGCGGCGCACGCGCAATACGACCCGATGGGCGCGCTGTACAGTCTGCTCGAGCACGACACCGCGCGGCATTTCACCGACGAGTTCGCCGAAGTCGCGATCGACTGCAGCGCGGTGATCTGGATCGCCACCGCCAACGACGCCAGCGGCATCCCCGAGCCGATCCTGAACCGCCTCAATGTCTACGACATCGCGGCGCCCGACGAACACGGCAGGCGCGCGATCGCTCGGCGCTTGTATCGCGAGCTGCGCTGCGGCCATGACTGGGGTCGCGTCTTCCCCGAGGAGCTCGACGCGTCCGCGCTCGACGCGCTGGCCGAGTCCAGCCCGCGCGCGATGCGGCGGCTGCTGGCAGGGGCTTTCGGCGCGGCCAAGATCGACGGCCGCAGCGAACTGCGCGCCGACGATTTCGCCCCATTGCAGGGACGTCGGCAGGTGCGGATCGGTTTCGTCCAGTAGCCGATGGCGCTACGCTTCGTCGATGAACCTGATCAAGCCCTTCATCGCGTTGTTGGCCATCGTCAACCCGCTCGGAATCATCCCGTTCTTCATTGCGTTCACCGACCAGTTCACGCCGGCCCAGAAACAGCGCACGATCGTCGTCAGCGCTTTTTCGGCGTTCGTCGTGATCGCCGTCAGCGCGCTGATCGGCACCGACCTGCTGCGTTTCTTCGGCATCTCCCTGCAGTCGTTCCAGGTCGGCGGCGGCCTTCTGCTGCTGCTGTCGGCGATCAGCATGCTCAACGCCGCACCCGGGGCGGTGCGCTCGGTGCCCGAGGAAGTCGACGAAGCGGTCGCCAGCGACAGCGTCGCGGTGGTCCCGCTGACCATCCCGCTGCTCACCGGACCGGCGACGATCTCGACCGTGATCATCTATGCCGAAAAGGCGCACCGCCTGGTCGACCATCTGGTTCTGGTCGGCTACGGCGTGGTCATCGCGGTCGTGGCCGCGGTCTGCTTTCGCGCCGCCGAACCGATCGCGCGGGTGCTGGGCAAGACCGGGATCAACGTCATGACCCGGCTGATGGGCCTGCTGCTGGCCGCGCTGGCCATCGAGATGATGAGCGACGGCTTGCTCAAGCTGCTTCCCGGACTGGGGCGCTGACGCGCCGCGATACCCCCCAACCCACGGGGTGCGGGTTTTCCCCGAAGCGCGTTTTGCGCGAAATGTCAATAATTCCTCAACAGCGCGACGTCAGTATGTCGCCGCAGGATCAAGGAAGGGAACCGAGGAGACAAACGAGGAGCAGGCGCACGCGCACCGCTCCCGCGCCGCTAGCGGCGAGCTTGACAAAACGGGGAAGCGCCGGATGCCGATGGCTCCGGCGCTTTTTCTTGTGCCGCGCGCGCGTTTGAGGCCGCGTTGACGCGCTGCTATTCTGGCGTTTTCGCTCCGGGGCCGGCGGCCCGCGCCATGACCTTCGGCCTGTACACCCTCGGCATCGCCGCGTTCGGCGCCGGATTCGTCGACTCGATCGTCGGCGGCGGCGGCCTGATCCTGGTTCCGGCCCTGTTCGCGACCTTTCCCGACGCGCTGCCGGCGACGCTGTTCGGCACCAACAAAGGAGGCGCGACCTGGGGCACGTCGGCCGCGCTGCTGTCGTTTCTGCGCCGCGTGCGTTTGCCCTGGCGCATCGTCGCGCCCGCGGCGCTGGCCGCGTTCGCCGGCGCGCTGCTCGGCGCGCTGGCGATTTCCGAGATCGCATCGGCGCCGTTCCGCAAGGCCCTGCCGTTCATCCTCTGCGTGCTGCTGGGCTACACGCTGTGGCGCAAGGACATGGGGCAGCGGCACGCGCCGCGCGCACCGGGGCGCCGCACCGCCGCGCTGGCGGCGATCGGCGGCGCCGCGATCGGCTTTTACGACGGTTTCTTCGGCCCCGGCACGGGCAACTTCCTGGTGTTCATGTTCGTGCGCGGGTTCGGCTTCGACTTCATGCACGCCGCTGCCAGCGCGAAACTGGTCAACGTGGCGTGCAACTTGGCGGCGTTGCTGCTGTTCGCCGCCAAGGGCCACGTGATGTGGCGCTACTCCGGCCTGATCGCCGTGTGCAACATCGCCGGCAATCTCGTCGGCGCGCGCATGGCGCTGCGCGGCGGGACACGGTTCGTGCGCGCCGCGTTCATCACCATCGTCATCGCGCTGATCGCGAAAACCGCCTGGGACGCGTTCGGCGCCTGAGCGCCGAGCGCGCCGCGCGTCAACCCTGCCGACTCTTCATCGGACAGGTGTTGATGCCCAGCAGGCTGTACGCAGGGCACACTCCGATCGCCCCGGTGATCAGCGGCACGACGCCGATGTAGCCCCAGGCACCGACCACGTGGGTCGCTGCAAGCGCGATCAGCCCCAGACCGACGACGACGCGGATCGCCCGGTCGACACCCCCTTCGTTGATTTTCATCGACAGCTCCTCGTTGATGCACCAACTATAGAGCGGCAGGGGCTTGCGGATCAGTGACCCAGGTCACACTGCGGAATCGGCGAACGCGCGCAGCGCGCGCGCCGAGACGATGTGGATCTCGTTGCGCCCGAGTTCGACCCAGCCGTCCTGCTCGAAACGGCGGAGCAAGCGGGTGACGATTTCGCGCGCGGTTCCCAGCGCGTGCGCGAGTTCCTGGTGCGAGGCCTGCAGCACAGGACCGTGCCCGAGCAGCGCCGCGGCCAGCCTGCGGTCCAGGCGCTGGAACGCGACCGCGTCGGTGACGGCGACCAGGTCGGCCAGGCGCGAGGCGAATTGCTGAAACAGGAAGGCGCGCGGCCCGGCGTCCTCGGCCATGCGCTGGAAGCCGAGCGGACTGAGCAACCTGAGCACGCTGTCCTGGGTGGTCACCGCGTCCGCGCTCAGCGGTTCGCCCGAGAACAGGCTGGCGGTCGACACCAGGCAGATCTCTCCGGCTCCGACCCGGTACAGTTCGAGCCGTCGACCCTGAGTCGATTCGCGGAAAACCTGGACCTCTCCGCGCAGCAGCCAGGGGAACCCCCGGCAGGGTTGCCCGGAGGCGAACAGCGGCGTGCGCGCGGCCAGCGTCATCTGCGGGCCGATCAGGTCGGGGTGGCGGGCGACCCAGGCGGCGACCGCGTCGGGTGCGGCGTGTTCGATCGAAGGCATGCGCGCTCCGGGCAACGGCGATGGTCGGATTGTTCCACGTGAAACATGACTGCGTACGCCCGGACCTACAATCGCTGCTCGCGCTCGACGCACCACCATGAACCACCCGAACATCTTTGACGTCATCGTCGTCGGCGGAGGACACGCCGGCACCGAGGCCGCGCTCGCCGCCGCACGCATCGGCGCGTCGACGCTTCTGCTCACCCACAACATCGAGACCCTCGGCCAGATGTCGTGCAACCCGTCGATCGGCGGAATCGGCAAAGGCCATCTGGTGAAGGAAGTCGACGCCCTCGGCGGCGCGATGGCAGCGGCGACCGACGAGGCCGGAATCCAGTTCCGCATCCTCAACGGCAGCAAAGGCCCCGCGGTGCGCGCCACCCGGGCGCAGGCCGACCGCCTGCTGTACAAGGCCGCCATCCGCCGCCGGCTCGAAAGCCAGCCCGGCCTGTGGTTGTTCCAGCAAGCCGTCGACGATCTGCTTCTCGAACCGACCGGGCAGGGCGACCGCATCGCCGGCGCCGTCACCCAGAGCGGAATCCGCTTTCGCGCGCGCACCGTGGTGCTGACCGCGGGCACCTTCCTCGACGGCAAAATCCACATCGGGCTCGACAACTACGCCGCCGGGCGCGCCGGAGACCCCCCGGCGCGCACCCTGGCGTTGCGCCTGCGCGACCTGGCGCTGCCGCAAGGCCGCCTGAAAACCGGCACCCCGCCGCGCATCGACGGCCGCAGCATCGACTTCAGCCGCATGCTCGAGCAGGCCGGCGACCTCGACCCCGTCCCCGTGTTCAGCTTCCTCGGCTCGGCCGCGCAGCATCCGCGCCAGCTCCCCTGCTGGATCACGCACACGACCGCGCACACCCACGCCATCATCCGCGACGGGCTCGACCGCAGCCCCTTGTACACCGGCGTGATCGAAGGCGTCGGCCCGCGCTATTGCCCCAGCATCGAAGACAAGATCCATCGCTTCGCCGACAAGGACGCGCACCAGGTCTTCCTCGAACCCGAAGGGCTCACGACCCACGAGTTCTACCCGAACGGAATTTCCACCAGCCTGCCTTTCGACGTCCAGCTCGCCCTGGTCCACAGCATCCCGGGACTCGAGCACGCGCACCTGCTGCGCCCTGGCTACGCCATCGAATACGACTACTTCGACCCGCGCGCGCTGCATCCGACGTTGCAAAGCAGCGCCATTCCGGGCCTGTTTCTCGCCGGACAGATCAACGGCACCACCGGCTACGAGGAGGCCGCAGCGCAAGGCCTGCTGGCCGGAGCCAACGCCGCGCTGCACGCGCTGCAGCGCGCGCCGTGGACTCCGCGCCGCGACCAGGCTTACCTGGGCGTGCTGGTCGACGACCTGATCACCAAAGGGGTCAGCGAACCCTACCGGATGTTCACCAGCCGCGCCGAGTTCCGGCTCAGCCTGCGCGAGGACAACGCCGACCTGCGCCTGACCGAAATCGGCCGCAGCCTCGGCCTGGTCGACGACGCGCGCTGGGGCGCGTTCGCGCGCAAGCGCGACGCCATCGAGCGCGAGCGCGAGCGCCTGCGCAGCACCTGGGTTCACCCCGGAACGCCCGCGGCCGAACGCGCGCATGCGCTCCTCGGCCAGCCGCTCGAGCGCGAGTACCGCCTCGAGGACCTGCTGCGGCGCCCCGAAATCGATTACGCCGGCCTCGGCGACGGCCCGTTCGCGCCTCCGCAGCCTCTGCCGCCCGAAGTCACCGAACAGGTGCAGATCGGCGTCAAGTACGCCGGCTACATCGAACGCCAGCAGCGCGACGTGCAGCGCGCCGCTGAATACGAAGGCCTGGCCTTGCCCGACGGGCTCGATTACGCCGCGGTCGCCGGCTTGTCGATCGAAGTCCA
>JAJZHS010000299.1 GCA_021798395.1 Pseudomonadota bacterium | reverse complement strand
GCCGGGGTGGCCGCCGGCAGCGGCGCGGCGAAAGCCTGGCGAATCGCCGACAGTTCGGCCACCGCCAGCGCCACGCGGTGGTTGATCGAGCCGACCGGAACGTGGCCGCGCGCGTCGACCGCGCCCGCCGCCACCCCGGTCAGCAGTTCGATCGCCTGGTCGACGTCGCGCACCGCCCAGACGTGGAACCGCCCCGCCGCGCAGGCCTCGACCACTTCCGGATCGAGCATCAGCTGCGGCGCGTTGCTCGCCGGAATCAGCACCCCCTGGCTGCCGTCGAGACCGCGCGCCTTGCAGATGGCGTAGAAGCCCTCGATCTTTTCGTTGACCGCTCCGATCGCCTGCACGTCGCCGAACTGGTTGACCGATCCTGTCACCGCCAGCGACTGACGGATCGGCACCGCGGCCAGATCCGACAGCAGCGCGCACAGTTCGGCGAGCGACGCGCTGTCGCCTTCGACCGGGCCGTACGACTGCTCGAACACCAGGCTGGCCGACAGCGACAGCGGGGTGGCGCGCGCGTAACGCGCGCCGAGGAAGCTGGCCAGGATCATCACGCCCTTGGAGTGGATCGCGCCGCCGAGTTCGGCTTCGCGCTCGATGTCGATGACCGCGCCGTCGCCGACCCGGGTGGTCGCGCTGATGCGCACCGGATGCGCGAAACGGAAGGCGTCGAGCTCGATCACCGCCAGGCCGTTGACCTGGCCGATGCGCACGCCGTCGGCCGAAATCAGCAGCTCGTCGCGCAGGATCGCGTCGTGCATTCGCGCGCGCACCCGATCCACCCGGCGCACCTGCGCGCGCAACGCGGCATCGACGTGCGCGGCGTCGACCGTGGCGGCGTCGGCGGCGCAGTACGCGGCCTCGCGCAGCAGGTCGCCGAGGCGGCGGCGGTTGGCGCTGAGACGGCGCGCGTCGCCGGCCTCGCGCGCGCCCTGCTCGATCATGCGCGCCACCGCGTCGCGGGTCAGCGGCGGCAGCCCGGCCTCGCGCGCCAGGCTGGCGATGAACGCGGCGTACAGCCCGGTGCTGTCGGCGTCGCGCGGCAGGTCGCCCTCGAAATCGGCCGCGACCTTGAACAGCGCGTCGAACTCGGGATCGAGCCGCTTGAGCAGGTAATACAGGTGCCGCTCGCCGACGAGCACCACCTTGACGTCCAGCGGCACCGGTTGCGGATCCAGCGCCACCGTTCCGGCCAGGCCGTAGAGCTGGGCCGGCGATTCGATCTGCACGCGCGCGGCGGCCAGCGCGCGCTTGAGTCCGTCCCAGGCGAACGGCTGGCTCAGCACCTTCAGCGCGTCGAGCACCAGGTAGCCGCCGTTGGCGCGGTGCAGCGCGCCGGAGCGTATGAGGGTGAAATGCGTCACCAGGGTGCCGAACTGCGCGATCTGGTCGATGCGCCCGACCAGATTGGCGTGCGTCGGATGATCCTCGGCGACCACCGGCGCGTGCGCGTCGGCGTCGTGGGTGACCAGCGCGTTGACCCGATAGCGCGCGTGCGCGATGCCGCCGGCCTGCGCCGCCGCGCCGAGGCCGTCGTCGCGCTCGGGCGGCTCGCGCAGGCTCTCGCCGGCCTCGAGCACGTCGCGCATCACCGCGTCGAGGAAGGTCTGCACCTGGGGCAGATCGGCGTGGTGCTGGCGGACCTCGTCGAGCAGGTGCCCGGCGGCCAGGCTCAGCACTTCGCGCCCGGCCTGCCGGATCTGCGCCTGCGCCTCGCGGCGCCAGCGCGGCAGCTGCTGCATCAACGCCTCGAGGCGCTTGCCGAACTCGGACACCAGCGCGCCGATGCGCTGCTGTTCGGCTTCGGGCAGGGCGCCGAAGTCCTGCGGCTCCATCGCCTCGCCGTCCTTCAGCGGCGCGAAGATGAACCCGCGCGCGGTGCGCAGCAGCGCGATTCCGGAATCGGCCGCGGCTTTGCCCAGCTCGGCCAGCGCGGTCTCCTCGCGCTGCTTGTACGCGCCCTGGATCGCCTCCACCCGCGTCTGGTAGGCGTCGCTGTCGAACGCCGCCGGAACCGCCCGGGCCAACTCGGCGACGAAACCGTCCATGTCGTCGGCCAGCGCGCGCCCGCGTCCGGCCGGAACGCGCAGCAGCGCCGGATGCGACGGCGCGGCGAAGTTGTTGATGTAGCACACGTCGTCGGGAACGGGCCGGCCGCGCGCGTGCTCGGCGAGCAGCGCGTGCACCACGCTGTGGCGGCCGCTGCCGGGCTCGCCGAGCACGAACAGGGTGTAGCCCGGTGCGCGCAGCGCCAGCGGCAGGCCCAGTGCCTCGGTGGCGCGCTGCTGGCCGACCGCGGCGACCTGCTGCGCCAGTTCCGCGCTGGTGGCGAACGACAGGCTTGCCGGATCGCAGCGCGCGCGCAGTGCGGCGGGAGCGAGCGCGGGCGGCGCGGCGGCGCCGGCTCGGGCGGGGTCTGCAGCGGTCATCGCGGATTCTTGCTCGGTCGTTGGACGATGGCGTGCGTGCAGCTTAGGCGCGCGCGGCAAGCCGCGGACGCTGTGCGCAAGCGCGCTTGTTGACCCCGCGCGCAGGTCCGCGGCGTTCACCCCGCAGCGTGCGCCAGCGCATGGCGCGCGACGCGCACGCGCGGCACAGTCATGCGCGGGCGCACGCCGTGCGCCGACGGAGTCCGCCATGCAGATCGAACCCAGGGTCACCTACCGCAACGTCGAGCCCAGCGACGCGCTGCACGCCAAAATCCAGCAGCGCATCGCGCATCTCGATCGCCTGTTCCCGAACCTGACCAGCTGCCGCGTCAGCGTGGCGCGCGACGACGCGCACCAGCACCAGGGGCGGCACTACCACGTGCGCGTCGACGTCACGGCGCCGGGCCACGAACTGGTCGTCGACCACGCCGCGGCGCAGGACCGGGGCCATGAGGATCCCTATATCGCGGTGCGCGACGCGTTCGACGCCATGCAGCGCCGGGTGCAGGATCTGGCGCGCACCATGCGCGGCGACGTCAAGACGCACCTGCCGCCGCAGCACGGCCGCGTGGCCGAAATCGACCCCGCTGCCGGGCGCGGCAGCATCGTCGCCGCCGACGGCCGTTCGCTGTACTTCCACCGCAACGCGGTCGTGGGCGGGCGCTTCGACGAACTGCGCGTCGGCGCCGAGGTCCGCTTCGCCGAGCAGCCCGGCGACGACGGACCGCAGGCCAGCAGCGTCGCGCCGGTCGGGCACCACCACCCGGGCGATCCGCTGCACGACCTGCCCGGCGCGCCGGCGACGCGCGGCGACTGAGGCGCGACCCCGGCGCGCCGGGGCGACAAGCCCCCTGTCTTGACCCGACGCAGGCAAGCGCCGATCATTCCCGGATGCATGCGAACGAGGCGCATCCGCTCAAACTCCGACGACGGCGCGGCGCCGCGCGCCGCGGTACGGTCGGCGACTCGGCCGACGGACATGGCGGCTCGGGCTCCGACCGGGGCGCCGACGAAGACCGCGACCTGAGTCGCGGCGATGTGCTCCGCGACCGCCTCCGCGACCGCCTCCGCGACCGGCGCGGCGCCGCGCGGCGGTCGCGCGTGCGCGACGCCCGCGCGCTGCGCATGCG
>JAJZHS010000298.1 GCA_021798395.1 Pseudomonadota bacterium | reverse complement strand
CCGAGCGGCTCGGCCGCGCCTGGGCATGGTCGGCCACCTGACCGCGGTGGCCGACACGCCGCAGCTGCGCGACGCGTACAACGCGATGCTGCCCGAGGTCACCCAGTTCTGGACCGAGCTCGGCGCCGATCCCGCCCTGTACGCCCGGTACAAGGACGTCGCGGCGCACGATGCCGGCCTGAGCCCGCTGCGCCAGCGCATCGTCGCGCACGCGCTGCGCGACTTCAGGCTCGGCGGCGCCGAGCTGGTTGGCGACGCGCGTCGGCGCCATGCGTGGATCCAGGAACGCGCAGCCGAGCTCGAGCAGTCGTTCTCCGAGCACCTGCTCGACGCGACCAATGCATTCGCGCTCGACGCCACCGCGACCGAAATCGACGGCATTCCCGACGACTGCGCGCAGGCCGCGCGCGCCGCGGCGCAGGCGGCGCAAGTTCCCGGCTGGCGTTTCACCCTGCACCAGCCCAGCTACGTGCCGCTGATGCAGCACGCGCGCGACCGCGGCCTGCGCGCGCGCATGTACCGCGCCTACGTCACCCGCGCCAGCGACCTGGGCGACCCCGCGCTGGACAACTCGGCGGCGATGGCCGAGTTGCTGGCGCTGCGCGACGAAGAAGCGCGCTTGCTCGGCTTCGCCGATTTCGCAGCGTTGTCGCTGCAGCCCAAGATGGCGCGCAGCGCCGACGACGTCGCGCGCTTCCTGCTCGACCTGGCGCAGCGCGCCCGCGCGCAGGCCGAGCGCGACTTGCGCGACCTGCGCGACTTCGCCGCCGCTGAACTCGACCTGCGCGACCTGCAGGCGTGGGACCTGGCCTTCGTCTCCGAGCGGCTGCGTGAGGCCCGTTACGCGTACTCGGAACAGGAGGTCAAGGCCTACTTCACCGAGTCCCAGGTGCTGGCCGGACTGTTCGACCTGGTGCGCGCGCTGTTCGGCGTGCGCATCGTCGCCGAAACGGCTCCGGATTCGCTGCGCTGGCACCCCGACGTGGGCCTGTGGCGCGTGGAAGACGCGCACGGCGCGCTGATCGGACGCTTCGCCACCGACCTGCACGCACGCCCGGGCAAGCGTTCGGGCGCCTGGATGGACGACGCCTGCGGGCGCTGGCGTCGTCCCGACGGCACCCTGCAGACGCCGGTGGCGCTGCTGACGTGCAACTTCGCCAGCGGCGTCGGCGGCCGCCCCGCCCTGCTGACCCACGACGACGTGCAGACGCTGTTTCACGAATTCGGTCATGGCCTGCACCATTTGCTGACCGAGGTCGACGAACGCGCTGCCGCCGGAATCAGCGGCGTCGAGTGGGACGCCGTCGAGTTGCCGAGCCAGTTCATGGAGAACTTCTGCTGGGAGTGGGACGTTCTCCAGCGCTTGACGCGGCACGTCGACACCGGCGCGCCGATGCCGCGCGCGCTGTTCGAGCGCATGCTGGCCGCGCGCCATTTCCAGTCGGGAATGCACATGCTGCGCCAGGTCGAGTTCTCCTTGTTCGACCTGCGCCTGCACCACGGCCTGCGCGCGTTCACGCCGCAGGCCATCGCCGAAGTCGCCGCCGAGGTCCGCAACGCAGTCGCGGTCGTGTTCCCGCCGGACTTCAACCGCTTCCAGCACAGCTTCTCGCACATCTTCGCCGGCGGCTACGCTGCCGGCTACTACAGCTACAAGTGGGCCGAGGTGCTGTCGGCCGACGCCTACGCCGCGTTCGAGGAGCACGGCGTGCTCGACCCGGACACCGGCGCGCGCTTCCGCACCGAGATCCTGGCCCGCGGCAGCAGCCGCGACGCGATGGATTCGTTTCGCGCCTTCCGCGGGCGCGAACCCGCCATCGACGCGCTGCTGCGCCACCAGGGCATCGGGCAGCGGCCATGACGACGACGCGCCGCGCGCGACTCGGCCTGGCGCTGTTGCTCGCGCTGGCGCCGCTGCACGCGGCGTGGGCCTTGTACAAGGTGATCGGCCCCGGCGGTCAGGTCACCTTCACCGACGTGCCGCCGATGTTGGGCGCGCGCCAGGTGCAGCGCCTGACCGCCCAGGCCACGCCGGCGCCGCCCCCTTCGCTGCCTTGGGCGCTGCGCGCCCTGGTCGCGCGCGACCCGGTGGTCGTCTACACCATTGCGGACTGCCCCGCCTGCCGCGACGGCGTGCGGTTGCTGCGCGCGCGCGGCGTGCCGTACACCGAACTGCGCATCGACAACCGCACCGCGCGCGCACATTTCGAGCGGCTCAGCCACGGCGTGCGGCGGCTCCCGCTGCTGGCCGTCGGCGCGCGGCAGCTTCCGGCCGGCTTCGACCCCGCCGCGTGGCAGCGGGCGCTGAGCGCCGCCGGCTATCCGCAACGCTCGCTGCTGCCGCCGCGATATCACTTCGCGCCGGCACGCTCGCTCGCGCCGCCGGCGGCGTCCGCCGCGTCGCGGCCTGCGGCCCCGCCGCCGCTGCCGAGCGCACCGGTGCGACCGCCGCCGAACCCGCACGCGCCGCCAGGATTCCAGTTCTAGGTCAGCCGAAGCTGCGCGCGTCGATGCCTTCGGCGCTGCCCACCAGCGCCAGGTCGGCGCCGCGATGCGCGAACAGGCCGACCGTGACCACTCCGGGGATCTGGTTGATCTGCGTTTCCAGCGCGCGCGGGTCGTCGATGCTCAGCCCGTGCACGTCGAGGATCTGGTTGCCGTTGTCGGTGACGAAGCCGTCGCGCAGGCGCGGCGCACCGCCCAGCGCGACCAGCCGGCGTCGCACGAGTTCGCGCGCCATCGGCACGACTTCGACCGGAAGCGGGAAGCGGCCCAGACGCGGCACCAGCTTGGAAGCGTCGACGATGCAGATGAAACGCTCGGCGACTTCGGCGATGATCTTCTCGCGGGTCAGCGCTCCGCCGCCGCCCTTGATCATGGAGCCGCCTGGATCGATCTCGTCGGCGCCGTCGACGTACACCGGCACGTTGTCCACCGCATTGAGGTCGAGCACCTCGAAACCGTGGGCGCGCAGCCGCTCGGTGCTGCGCTGCGAACTCGACACCGTCGCGCGTACCCGGTGGCGGATCGTGGCCAGCGCATCGATGAAGAAATCCACCGTCGATCCGGTGCCCACGCCGATGATCCGGCCGTCGGGAACATGGCGCAGCGCGGCCTGGGCGACGGCGAGCTTGAGTTGGTCCTGGTTCATCGCATTGGTACCGGGGTGAGTAGCGTGGTCGGAAGCGGCCTATTATCGCCGTTTGCCCAGCGGGCCCACGGTTCCACAGTCCCATGCCGATTCCCTACGCCGTCGTCCGTCCCCTGCTGTTCGCCCTCGAGCCGGAGACCGCGCACACCTTGAGCCTGCGCGCGCTGCGGCTGCTGCACGGCTGCGGCCTGTCGCTGCTGAGCGCTCCTGTGCGGGTGCATGACCCGGTGCAATTGCTCGGGCTCCACTTTCCGAACCGCGTCGGGCTGGCTGCCGGACTGGACAAGAACGGAGAAGCGATCGATGCCCTCGCCGCACTGGGCTTCGGCTTCGTCGAAGTCGGCACGGTCACGCCCAGACCGCAGGCCGGCAATCCGCAGCCGCGGCTTTTCCGGCTGCCGCAGGCGCGCGCGCT
>JAJZHS010000297.1 GCA_021798395.1 Pseudomonadota bacterium | reverse complement strand
GTGACCTCGATCTGGGGCACGCCGCGCGGCGCCGGCGGGATGCCTTCGAGGTTGAACTCGCCGAGCAGCTTGTTGCCCGAGGCCATTTCGCGCTCGCCCTGGTAGACCTTGATGGTCACCGCCGGCTGGTTGTCGTCGGCCGTCGAATAGACCTGGGTGTGCTTGGTCGGGATCGTGGTGTTGCGCTTGATCATCGGCGTCATCACCCCGCCGAGGGTTTCGATGCCCAGGGTCAGCGGGCTGACGTCGAGCAGCAGCACGTCCTTGCGGTCGCCGGCCAGCACCGAGCCCTGGATCGCGGCGCCGACCGCCACCGCCTCGTCTGGGTTGACGTCCTTGCGCGGCTCACGGCCGAAGAAGGCCTTGACCTTGTCCTGCACCTTGGGCATGCGGGTCATGCCGCCGACCAGAATGACGTCGGAAATGTCGCCGATCTTCACCCCCGCATCCTTGATCGCGATGCGGCACGGCTCGATGGTGCGCTCGACCAGGTCGTCGACCAGCGCTTCGAGCTTGGCCCGCGTGAGCTTCATGCTCAGGTGTTTCGGCCCGCTGGCGTCGGCGGTGATGTACGGCAGGTTGATTTCGGTCTGCTGGCTGCTGGAGAGCTCGATCTTGGCCTTTTCGGCGGCGTCCTTCAGCCGCTGCAGCGCGAGCACGTCCTTGGACAGGTCGACGCCGGACTCCTTCTTGAACTCGACGACGATGTAGTCCATGATGCGCTGGTCGAAGTCCTCGCCACCGAGGAAGGTGTCGCCGTTGGTCGACAGCACTTCGAACTGCTTTTCACCGTCGACGTCGGCGATTTCGATGATCGAGACGTCGAAGGTGCCGCCGCCGAGGTCGAACACGGCGATCTTGCGGTCACCCTTGCCGCCCTTGTCGAGGCCGAAGGCCAAGGCTGCCGCGGTCGGCTCGTTGATGATGCGCTTGACTTCCAGCCCGGCGATGCGCCCGGCGTCCTTGGTCGCCTGCCGCTGGCTGTCGTTGAAGTACGCAGGCACCGTGATCACGGCCTCGGTGACCGCCTCGCCGAGGTAATCCTCGGCCGTCTTCTTCATCTTGCGCAGCACTTCGGCCGAAATCTGCGGCGGCGCCAGCTTCTTGCCGCGCACCTCGACCCAGGCGTCGCCGTTTTCGGCTTTGGAGATGCTATAGGGCATCAGGCCGATGTCCTTCTGGACTTCTTTTTCCTCGAACTTGCGCCCGATCAGGCGCTTGACCGCGTAGAGGGTGTTTTTCGGGTTGGTCACCGCCTGGCGCTTGGCCGGCGCGCCGGCCAGGATCTCGCCGTCTTCCATGTACGCGATGATCGACGGCGTGGTGCGCGCGCCTTCGCTGTTCTCGATCACCTTGGCCGCATTTCCCTCCATGACGGCGACGCAGGAATTGGTCGTGCCGAGGTCGATGCCGATGATTTTTGCCATGTTGAACTCCGTGAATGTCGGGATCGGGTCGTGTCCGCGGCGGCGAGCGCGGCGGACCGTCGCCTTTTCAAATGCTGCTGCGGCGTCGCGCTTTCAAGGGGCCGCTTGCGGATTTTGTTCGGCAGCGGCGACCGTGACCAAAGCCGGACGCAGGGTCCGGTCGGCCAGCGCATAGCCTTTTTGCAGCACGCCGACGACGGTATTGGCCGGTTGCTCGGCCGCCACCGTGGCGATCGCCTGGTGGCGCGCGGGGTCGAAGCGCTCGCCGCCGGCCGGCGCGATCTCCTGGATGCGGCTGCGCTCGAAGGCGCCGCGCAACTGGCTCAGCGTCAGCTCGACGCCTTTTTTGATCGCCTCGATGCTGCCGCTGCCGTCGGCCAGCGCCGCTTCCAGGCTGTCCTTGACCGGGAGCAATTCCTGCGCCATCGACTCGACCGCGAATTTGCGCGCCTTGGCGGTTTCCTCTTCGGCGCGCCTGCGGGTGTTTTCGGCTTCGGCCTTGGCGCGCAGGAATTGATCCTTCAACTCGGCGATTTCGCCCTGCGCGCTGTGCAGTTGCTGCACGAGTTCCGGGGCTGCGGTCGCTGCGTCGGCGGCCGCGGGGGCTTGCGGGGCAGCGGAGGTATTGATCGGCTCGGGATTCGGCTTGTGCGCTGGATTCATGGGTCCAAAGGCTTCAGGTTGGTGAGTGCGATGCGGGCGTGCAGGGCGTGCAGGGCGTGCAGGGCGTGCAGGGCGTGCAATGCGGGCGCGCGGCCGCGGTTCCGCGTTCATCTGGGGTGTGGCCGCGCCGATTTCAAGGCCCCCGGCGCCGGCGCGCGCTCGGCCACCGTCTCGGCTTCGCGATTGACGAACACCACGCTGTCCTTGAAATCCAGCCGCTGCAAGCCGTTCTGCAGGCCGCTGGCGAGGAAGCTTCGCAGCCTGCTGCGCGCGACCCAGACCGCGACCGGCCGGTCGGCCTGGCGGGCCTGGCGCAGCGCGCGCGCGTCGACGCACGGCCCGCGGGCGCCCAGGTAACGGCAGCCGAACCACAGGTCCGAACTGGTGCTGTCGATGACCCGCAGCGGATGCCAGCCGTAGTTCAGCAGCGATGCATCGTGATCCTCGAATGTCTGCCACGAGTACATTTCGGTGCCGGCGGGCATCGCGCGGTGAAGCGCTGCGGCAACCAGGCGTTGCGAGGTGTCGCTGGTCTTGGCCACGTCGAGTTCGGTGGAGAATGCGACCATGATCAGCGCGGACAGCGCGTAACCCAGCAGCCCGCTGTCGAGGTGGGCGTGCTCCAGCCCGGCCCAGCCGGCCAGCGCGCACAGCACCACGGCGCCGATCAGCCACGGCAGCAGCGCGAACTGCGTCGTCGGAAGCCCGCTGCGCAGCAGTTCGTCGTGCAGCGGCGATGCCAGCGTGGCCGCCCACAGGGCGATGGCCACGGCGCCGAACAACAGCGCTCCGGGCCCCATTGCACGGCTGAGCGTGGCCAGCGTGCCCGAGTCGGCCGCGTGCTGCAGGCGCACGCCGAGCCAGAACGCGACCAGCGGAATCAGCGGCAGAAGGTAATACGCGCCCTTGTCTCCGGCCGACGAAAAAAACACCAGCAGCACCAGCGCCGCGTCGCGGGCCCAGCGCGCGGCGTCGGCTGCGGCGCCGTCGCGCAGCCGCGGCGCGCGCCAGGCCAGCACCAGCATCAACGGGATCCACTGGAAGAAGCCGATGAGCAGCTTCGGCCCGTAGTACCACCAGGGTCCGGTGTGGAAATCCGCCGGGATGCGGGTACCGAGGAAACGCATCACCGTTTCGTTGACGAAATAGAACCAGACGAATCCGGGTTGCTCCAGGCTTGCCGCCACGTGCCACGGCGCCAGCAGCGCGAGGAACACGACGAGCGCGGGAACGTCGAGGTAGAACCGCAGCAGGGCTCCGCGCCGCCAGGCGCCGGGAGCGACGAGCAGCCGCACCAGCGCAACCAGCCCGAGCAAAGCCAACGCCAGCGGCCCCTTGGTCAGCACCGCCAGCGCCAGCGGCACCATGGCCAGCCGCAACCACATCCGGCGGCGCTCGCAGACCGCGCGCTGGGTGAGCACGAACGCGGCCAGCCAGA
Organism: Pseudomonadota bacterium; assembly: GCA_021798395.1. GTDB lineage: Bacteria > Pseudomonadota > Gammaproteobacteria > Burkholderiales > Burkholderiaceae_C > Thiomonas_A. Next base: position 39 of record JAJZHS010000297.1, on the reverse strand, counting down.
ACAGCACCAGCAGCGGGTCGAACAGGATCGTGCGGGCTA
>JAJZHS010000296.1 GCA_021798395.1 Pseudomonadota bacterium | reverse complement strand
GTTGTATCCGGCGCTGGCGCGCCGACTGGGCAAGAGCGCGCCCGAGCCCGGAGCGCACGCGCGGCTGCTCGGCGCCGAGCAGATCGCCGACGTCGTGCTGGTCGACCAGAGCGCGCTGGGCAAGACCGCGCGCTCCAACCCGGTGAGTTTCGTCGGCGCCTTCGACTCCCTGCGCCGGCGTTTCGCCGCGCTGCCCGAGGCGCAGCGGCGCGGCTACAGCGCCGGCACCTTCAGCTTCAACACCGGCGAAGGGCGCTGCCCGGAGTGCGGCGGCTCGGGCTTCGAGCACGTCGAAATGCAGTTCCTGTCCGACGTCTACCTGCGCTGCGCGGCGTGCGACGGCAGGCGCTACCGCGCCGAGGTTCTGGAACTCGCGATCGACGTCGGCGGCCGCAGCCTGAACATCGCCGACGTGCTCGAACTGACCGTGCGCGAGGCGCTGGCGCTGTTCGCCGGAGAACGCGACGTGAGCTCCGGACTGCGCGCGCTGGCCGCGGTCGGGCTCGACTACCTGCGGCTGGGGCAGCCGACACCGACCCTGTCGGGCGGCGAGGCGCAGCGCCTGAAGCTGGCCGCCTTCCTCGCCGAGGCGCGCCGCGGAGCCGGCCGCGGCGCGGCGCGCGGCAGCCTGTTCCTGCTCGACGAGCCGACCACCGGGCTGCATTTCGACGACATCGCGCGGCTGCTGCGCGCCCTGCACGAACTGGTCGACGCCGGCCACAGCGTGGTGCTGATCGAGCACAACCTCGACGTCGTCGCGGCCAGCGACTGGATCATCGACCTCGGCCCCGACGGCGGCGACGCCGGCGGCCGGGTCGTCGTCTGCGGCACGCCGGCCGAGGTGCAGGCGTGCGCCGCGTCGCACACGGGACGCGCGCTGCTGGCCTGGCACGCGCAGATCGGCGTCGCCGCGGCCAACGACCCCGGCCCGCTGCTGCAGGCCGCCGAGCCACCCGGGGCCTACCTGGCGCAGGCCATGCGACGCGGCCGCGAAGGCTTCATCGCCATCCGGCACGCGCGCGAGCACAACCTGCGCAACATCGACGTCGACCTGCCGCGCGGCGGCATGACGGTGATCACCGGAGTGTCGGGCTCGGGCAAGAGCTCGCTGGCCTTCGACGTCCTGTTCAGCGAAGGCCAGCGTCGTTACCTGGAATCCATCAACGCTTACGCGCGGCAGTTCGTGCAACCGCCGCCGCGGCCCGACGTCGACGCCATTTTCGGCATCCCGCCGACCGTGGCCATCGCGCAGCGGACCAGCCGCGGCGGACGCAAGAGCACGGTCGGCACGCTGACCGAGACGCAGCCCTACATGCGGCTGGCATTCGCCAAGCTCGGCACCCAGTACTGCCCGGACTGCGTCGTGCCGATCGCGCCGCAGACCGAGCAGGCGATCGTCGCCCAGTTGGTGCGGGAACTGCGCGGCAGCGCCGTCGGCGTCATGGCGCCGCTGGTCGTGCAGCGCAAGGGCGTCTACACCGAGCTGGCGCAGTGGGCGGCCAAGCGCGGCCACAGCCACCTGTGGGTCGACGGCGTGTTCCTGCCCACCGAGCCGTGGCCGCGGCCGGACCGCTTTCGCGAACACGACATTTCGCTGCCGCTGGGCGAGCTCGACGTCGAGCCGGCGAGCGAGGCGCGCCTGCGCGCGCTGGTGCACGAGGCGGTGCAGCTCGGCAAGGGCGTGGTGCAGGTCATCGCGCCGCTGGATCGGCTGCGCCGCGCGATGGCCGCCGGCGACGTCATCGGCGCGCACGCCGGGCTGCAGCTGCGCAGCTTCAGCACCCGGCGCGCGTGCCCGAGCTGCGCGCGCAGCTTCCCCGAACTCGACCCGCGCCAGTTTTCGTACAACTCGCCGGCAGGCTGGTGCCCCGCGTGCTTCGGCACGGGGCTGCAGCTCAAGGGTTTCGACGCCAGCCAGAGCGGCGAGGAAGGCGGCTGGCGCGACGCCGACTGCGCGGCGCCGTGCGCGGCGTGCGGCGGCGCCCGCCTCAACCCGGTGTCGCGCGCGGTGCGCCTGCACGGGAGCTCGATCACCGAGCTGTCGGCGCTGGCGGTCGACGACGCGCGCGACTGGTTCGCCGCGCTCGCGCTGGACGCGCGCGAGCAGCAGATCGGTCGCGACCTGGTCGACGAAATCGGCCGCCGGTTGCAGTTCCTGCAACGCGTCGGACTGGGCTACCTCGGACTCGACCGCGCCGCGCCGACGCTGTCGGGTGGCGAGGCGCAGCGCATCCGGCTGGCGGCGCAGCTCGGCAGCAACCTGCGCGGCGTGGTCTACGTGCTCGACGAGCCGACCATCGGCCTGCACCCGCGCGACAACCAGCGCCTGCTCGACGCCCTCGACGCCTTGCGCGCGCGCGGCAGCACCCTGGTCGTGGTCGAGCACGACGAAGACACCATCCGCCGCGCCGACACCATCCTCGACATCGGCCCCGGAGCCGGCAGCGAAGGAGGGCGCGTGGTGGCGATGGGCAATCTCGACGAACTGCTGCGGCACCCCGACTCGCTGACCGCGCGCTATCTGCGCGAGCCGTTGCGCCATCCGCTGCTGCCCAGGCCGGCGACCGACGCCGGCACGCCGGCGCTGGAGCTGCGCGGCGCGCAGCTGCACAACCTGCACGCCATCGACCTGCGCATCCCGCGGGCGCGGCTCAGCGTGGTCACCGGGGTCTCGGGTTCGGGCAAGTCCAGCCTGGCGCGCGGCGTGCTGCTGGCCAGCGCGCGCGCGCTGCTCGCCGGCGAGGGCGCGCCGCAGGGCTGCCGCGCGCTGCTCGGGCTCGACGGCATCGAGCGGGTGCTCGAAGTCGACCAGACGCCGATCGGCAAGACCTCGCGGTCGTGCCCGGCGACCTACGTCGGCATCTGGGACGACATCCGCAAGCTGCTCGCCGACACCCTCGAAGCGCGCATGCGCGGTTGGGGCGCGGCGCGCTTTTCGTTCAACACCGGAGCCGGGCGCTGCGCCAGCTGCGAGGGGCAGGGGGCGGTGCGGGTGGAAATGAATTTCCTGCCCGACGTCATCGAACCGTGCGATGACTGCGGCGGCCTGCGCTTCAACCCGCAGACCCTGGAAGTCCGCTTGCGCGGCCTGTCGGCCGGCGCGATCCTGAACCTCAGCGTCGACGCCGCGCTCGAGTTCTTTTCCGCGCACCGGCGCATCACCCGCGCGCTGCAACTGCTGCACGAGGTCGGCCTGGGCTACCTGCGGCTGGGCCAGCCCAGCCCGCAGCTCTCGGGCGGGGAGGCGCAGCGGCTGAAGCTGGTCACCGAACTGTCCAGCGCCGCGGCGCGGCCGACGCTGTACGTGCTCGACGAGCCGACCGTGGGGTTGCACATGGCCGATGTCGACAAGCTGATCCGGGTGCTGCTGCGGCTGGCCGACGCCGGGCACACGGTGGTCGTCATCGAGCACAACCTCGACGTCATGGCGTCGGCCGACTGGATCGTCGACCTCGGGCCCGAAGGCGGCCGCGGCGGCGGCCGGGTGGTCCACGCCGGCCCGCCGGCCAGCTTCATCGGCGGCCACGGCCATACCGCGCAGGCGCTGGGTCCCTTCCTGCGCGCGCGCCTGGCTCCGGCGTAGCG
>JAJZHS010000295.1 GCA_021798395.1 Pseudomonadota bacterium | reverse complement strand
CTCGAGCAGCGGCCACAGCCGCTGGCGGCAGCGGTCGTCGGCGGCGAACAGCAGCGCGAACGGGCCGTCGCGCGCCAGCAGCGCGTCGCGCTGCGCGTACGCCGCCTGGCTCGACAGCACGACCAGGTCGTCGCCGGTGGCGTCGCCCAGCCGCGGCGTGCCGCGGCCGCCGTCGACCAGCCGCAGACCGGCGCCGAACGCGCCGAACGCGCCGAAGCCGGCCAGCCAGGCGGCGGCCTCGGAGTCGGCGAACACGCGGCGCGGGCGGGCGAGGAATTCGGCCCGCGCCGACTCGTACTGCATCAGGCGCGCCGCCTTGTCGTGGATCCGGTGCTCGTGAGCCCGCGCGCTCAGCGAATTGGCGTGCACCCGGTAGCGGTACAGCACCTCGTCGCTGCCGAGGTGGGCGACGACGAAGAAGGCATTGATGCGCATCCAATAGTCGTAGTCCTCGACGCCGAGCTGCGGGTCGTAGTCGCCGAGGCAGCGCCCGATCCAGCCGCGGTACAGGAAGCACGGCCCGACGAAATTGTCCTGCCGGGTGTTCAGCCGGGCGACGTCGCGCGGCGGCCGGATCACCGCGCTGCGCGGGTCCGGGCGGTCGTGCGCGCGCCAGCTCGGGTCCTGCAGCGGCGCGCCCGCGTCGTCGATCGCCAGGTAGTCGGCGTACACCATGCCCAGCCGGGGGTTCGCGCGCAGCCGCGCGACCAGCCGCTCGAGCATGCGCGGCTCCATCAGGTTGTCGGCCGAGGTCCAGGTCCAGAACTCGCCGCGGGCGCGTTCGAACCCGTTGCTCAGCGCTTTGGGCAGGCGCTGGTTGGGCTGGGTGAAGCAGCGCACGCGCGGATGATCGAGGTAGCGCGCGAGCACCTGGGCGACGGCGTCGCGCGAGCCGTCGTCGACGACGATCAGTTCGAAATCGGCGTAGGTCTGCGCCAGCACGCTGTCGATCGACTCCGCCAGCAGGTCGGCGTGGTTGTAGACCGGCAGGACGACGCTGACCAGTCCTTCGCGCAAGCCGCAGTGCGACGGCCGCATCGGCCCCTTGCCGACCGTGGGGTAGCGCCCCTGCAGCCGCTCGACCAGCGGACGGTGCCGGCGCGCGCGGGCGCCGGGCAGCCATTGCGCGCCGTGCTGCACCGCGCGGCGCAGAACCGGGCGCAGCGCCGCAGGCAGCGGGATGCGCCGTGCCACCGCACGCGCCAGGCGCCCGACGGCGGAGCCCGGGCCTTGTTGCCGTACGCAAACCTCGGTGTCTTCAGCAACGTCGCCGCGCATCGTTTCCCGCCATGCCATCGATCCGCCTGCGCGACGGCCGCGCGCCCCGCCGCAGGCGAAGTCGCGCGCGCTTGCCGCGTCCCGCGCAGGGCCGCCTCATCGCGAGGGCGAGGCGAATCATCGACGGAACACGCGAACATTTCCTTGACGCAGCGCGTGCATCGCTTCGGGTCTGCCGCGCCTGCCGAGGGGCGCGTTCGGCACGCATCCGGCGCGCTCGGCGCCGCCGCGGGCGCGCGTTTCCGGCGCCGCCCGCGCTCCCCGCGCGTCAGCCCAGCGCTTCGATTCCGGTCAGGATCCAGTCGCCGCCGCCGGCGCCGCGCGCCAGCTGCCAGATTTCGCGCACCGCCTGCGCGCCGCCCCAACCGCTGTTGCGCACCAGCCCGGAGAACTCGACGCTGGCGTTCTGCGCGTCGCCGCGCGCGCGCAGCTCCACCAGCAGCACCTGCAGGGTGACGACCTCGGTGCGCCCGGCGGCCGCGGCGCGCGCGTCGAGCGCGGCCTGCAACCGCGCGTACAGCTCCGGGTCGGTGCGCGCGCGCAGCGGCTGCAGGTCGCCGCTGTCCAGCGCGCGCTGCAGTTCCAGGTAGCGCGCACGCGCCTGCGCGAGGAACGCGGCTTCATCGAAGCCGTCGGGGCGCGCGGCGCGGGTCGCGGCCAGCCCTTCGAAGCGCTGCGCCGGCTGGTACGACTCCTGGCCCAACTGCGTCAGGTCGTAGGCCCAGGTGCGCGCGCCGCGCGCGGGCGGCGCGCGCCGCGCACGCCGCTGCAGCAGCCACCAGGCCAGCGGCGCCAACGCGGCGCACAGCGCAATCAGGAGGTAAGTCGGGTGGGTCATCGCTCGGCGCGCACGGATTCGTCTTGAACTCCATGCTTGCAAAGCTTGCGCGCCCTGTCCATCGCCCGGACAGGGGCGGACCCGCGCGGGGTCAGATATTGATGCCGATGTGCAACGCGACGACCCCCGCGCTCAGGTTGTGCCAGTGCACCTGGCTGAAGCCGGCCTGCTCGATCATCGCCTTCAGCGTCTCCTGGTCGGGATGCTTGCGGATCGATTCGGCCAGGTAGCGGTAGCTGTCGGCGTCGCCGGCGACCAGCCGGCCGAGCCGCGGCAGCACCTGGAACGAATACCAGTCGTAGGCGCCGCGCAGCGGCTCCCACGGGCGCGAGAACTCGAGCACCAGAAGCTTGCCGAAGGGCTTGAGAACGCGGCGGAATTCGGCCAGCGCGCGCTCCTTGTGCGTCATGTTGCGCAAGCCGAAAGCGACCGTGACGCGGTCGAAGCTGGCGTCGGCGAACGGCAGCTGCTCGGCGTCGCACTGCGCCACCGGCAGGCACAGGCCTGCGTCCTCGAGCCGTGCGCGGCCCTCGGCCAGCATCGCGCCGTTGATGTCGGTGGCCACGACCATGCCGTCGTCGCCGACCTGGCGCGCGAAGGCGCGTGCCAGGTCGCCGGTGCCCGAGGCGATGTCGAGCACGCGCATGCCCGGACGCACCCCGGCCAGCGCCACGGTGAACGCCTTCCACAGACGGTGCATCCCGCCGCTCATCAGGTCGTTCATGAGGTCGTATTTCGGCGCCACCGAGTCGAATACCGCGGCCACGCGGCGCGCCTTGTCGCGCACCGCGACGTCCTCGAAACCGAAATGCGTCGTTTGCCGCTCATCCATGATGGGCTCCATGGCCCGCGCGCGGCGGCGCGGGCATCGGGTCGTCGCGCCCCCGGCCGGACTCGGCCAGGCGACGCTCGTAGTCGCGCCACAGCCGCTGCTGGTCGGCGCCGAGTTCGTACAGATACGCCCAAGTGTAGATGCCGGTGTCGTGACCGTCGGAAAACCGCGGCTGCACCGCGTAGTTGCCGACCGGCTCGAGCGCATCGATCTGCACCATGCGCTTGCCGGTCTGCAGCGTCTCCTGGCCTGGGCCGTGGCCGCGCACCTCGGCCGACGGCGAATACACGCGCAGCAGCTCGAACGCGATGCGGAAACGGGCGCCGTCGTCGAAGCGCACTTCGAGCTCGCGCGCGCCGCGGTCCACGGTCAGTTCGGTCGGGGTCGGATCGGAAACGGGCATCGACATCGTCGTCATGCGAAGCACATCCGGCCATTATGCGACGGGCCATTCCTCGCCGTACCCTCGCCGCGCCCGCGGGCCGTCCAACCGCGACCTCCGCGAGGCCGTTAACATCGGCGCCATCGGTGCGCAAGCCGGCCGCGTCGGGCCGGTCAGGACGTGGAGGGTTCGATGCCGCAACCGCTCGGGTGCATTCTGCGCGGCGCCGCCGGCGTCGCGCTGCTGGGCGCCGCGCTCGCGGCGCACGCCGCGCTGGGGCTGC
>JAJZHS010000294.1 GCA_021798395.1 Pseudomonadota bacterium | reverse complement strand
CGGCGCGCGCACCGTGCGCGCCGCGTTCGACGGCGTCGTCCAGGCCGTGGCGGTCACGCCCGGCGCGCAGCTGCCCGCAGGCAGCGTGGCGATGCGCCTGGCGCCTCTGGGCGCGCTGCAGGCCGTCGTCGGCGTGTCGCCGCGCATCGCCGCGCAGTTGCGCGTCGGCCAGCCGGCGCGGCTGCGGCTGGTGTTCGATCCGCGGCAGCACGCCGGCGCGCGGGTGCTGCAAGTCGCCGGAGCGCTCGATCCGCGCAGCCGCATGGTCGACGTCACGCTGCAGCCCGACGCGACGCTGCACTGGCTGCCGGGAAGCGCCTTGCAGGCCGATTTCGCGTTGCAGACCTGGCATGGCTGGGTGGTGCCGCGTCGCGCGGTGCTGGTCGACCCCACCGGTCAGGCCTATGTGTTCCAGGACGACCGCGGCCACGCGCGCCGCGTCGACGTCACCCTGGAGCGCGATACCGCGACCGGCAGCGGCATCTCGGGGCCGCTCGACCCCAGGCTGCCGCTGGTCGTGCTCGGCAACTACGAGCTCAGCGACGGCATGGCGCTGCGGGTGCAGCGGTGACGGCCGGCAAGCCGCGCGGCCGCTCCGAAGGAGCGCTCGACCTCCCGCGGGAGTCGGGCGCGGCGCGGAGGGCGCACCCATGACCGCGTCGGTCTGGTTGCAGCAGCACCGGCGCTCGGTGCTGTTCCTGCTCGCCTTGCTGGCGCTCGGCGGCGTGCTCGCCGCGCTGCGCATGCCGGTCGGGCTGTTCCCGAACGTGGATTTCCCGCGCGTGGTGGTCGGCGCCGACGCCGGCGACCGTCCGGCACGCCAGATGATGCTGCAGGTCACCTACCCGCTCGAGGAAGCCGTGCGCCGCGTCCCCGGCGTGGTCTCGGTGCGCTCGACGACCAGTCGCGGCACGGCCGACATCACCGTCGATTTCCACTGGGGAACCGACATGCAGCTGGCCGCGGTCGAGGTCAACGAGGCGGTGACGCAGCGCCTGCCGCAGCTTCCGGCGGGGACCGTGCTGTCGACCAAGCGCATGGATCCGACGGTCGACCCGATCATCGCCTACAGCCTGACTTCGAACAGCGTGCCGCTGACCCGGCTGTACGACCTCGCGCAGTACCAGCTGCGGCCGCTGCTGTCGGCGATCGACGGCGTCGGCCGGGTCCAGGTCCAGGGCGGCGCGCGCGAGGAGTACCACGTCGTCGTCGACCCGGCGCGGCTGCGCGCAGCCGGGCTGACGCTGGGCGACGTACAGCGCACCCTGGCCGCCGACAACGGCGTGCGCGCCGTCGGCCATCTGGAGGACCGCTACAAGCTGCTGCTCGCGCTGGTCGACGCCCGCCTGCACGACGCGGCGCAGATCGGCGCGCTGGTGGTCAAGGCCACGCCGCACGGCATCGTGCGCCTGCGCGACGTCGCGCACGTCGTGCGCAGCACCGTGCCGCAGTGGATCAAGGTCACCGCCGACGGCCACAACGCGGTGCTGCTGAACATCTACCAGCAGCCCGGAGGCAACAGCGTGCGCATCGCCGCAGCGGTCAGGCACACGCTGGCTTCGTTCAAGATGCCGCCCGGGGTGCGGCTCGCGAACTGGTACGACCAGAGCGTGCTGGTGGTCAGCTCGGCGGCCAGCGTGCGCGACGCGATCCTGGTCGGCGTGCTGCTCGCCGGCGTGGTGCTGTGGCTGTTCCTGCGCAGCGTCAAGATCACGCTGATCGCCATGATCACGGTGCCGACGGTGCTGGCCGCGGCGATCGTGCTGCTGTGGTCGGCGGGGATGAGTTTCAACATCATGACCCTGGGCGGCATGGCCGCTGCGGTCGGGCTGGTCATCGACGACGCGATCGTGATGAGCGAGCACATCGTGCGCCGGCTCGGCGAGCAGCACGCCGCCGGCGGCGACGCGGCGCATCGCGGCGTGCTGCACGCGGCGATGGAGTTCTTCCGCCCGCTGGCCGGGTCGAGCGCGTCGACGGTGGTGATTTTCGTCCCGCTGGCGTTCCTGTCGGGGGTCACCGGCGCGTTCTTCAAGGCCCTGGCGCTGACCATGGCCGCAGCGCTGGTGATTTCGTTCTTCGTCGCCTGGCTCGCGGTTCCGCTGCTCGCCGATCGCTTCGTCAGCCGGCGCGACGCCGAGCGCGAGCACGCGCGCGAACACGGTCCGTTGCTGGTCGCGATCCACGGCGGGTACGCGCGCGCGCTGCGGCTGCTGCTGCGGCGCCCGCTGCTGGCCTTGCTGCTGCTGGCCGCTTTCGGCGCCGTCGGCTGGGTGGCCTGGCGCCACGTCGGCACCGGGTTCATGCCGCACATGGACGAAGGCGGTTTCGTGCTCGACTACCGCACGCCGCCGGGAACCTCGCTGACCGAGACCAACCGGCTGCTCAAGCAGATCGGCGACGTGCTGCGCGCCACGCCCGAGGTGCAGACCTGGTCCAGGCGCACCGGAACGCAGCTCGGCGGCGGGGTCACCGAGGCCAACGAGGGCGATTTCTTCGTCCGCCTGAAGCCGCTGCCGCGGCGTCCGATCGGCGCCGTGATGGCCGACGTGCGCCGCCGCGTCGAGCAGCGCGTGCCCGGGGTCGACATCGAGGAGGCGCAGTTGATCGAGGATCTGATCGGCGACCTGACCGCGGTGCCGCAGCCGGTCGAGATCAAGATCTTCGACGACGACCCGGCGCAGCTCGCCGCGCTGGCGAGCAGGACGGCAAAGGCGATTTCGGCGATTCCGGGCATCGTCGACATCAACGACGGCATCAAGCTCGCCGGCGACGCGCTCGACATCGCGCTCGAGCCGACACGCATGGCGCTGCAGGGCGTCGATGCGCGGCAGGTCGGCGCCCAGTTGCGCACCCTGATCGGCGGCAGCGTGGCGACCTCGATCGAGCAGAACCCGAAAATGGTCGGCGTGCGGGTCTGGATCCCGCAGCGGCTGCGGCGCACGCCGCAGCAGATCGGCGCGCTGCAGCTGCGCGCTCCGGACGGCCACCGGTTCGCGCTGCGCGACATCGCGCGCGTACGCGTGGTCACCGGACAGGCCGAGATCCACCGCGAGAACCTGCGGCGCATGGACGCGGTGACCGCGCGCATCGAAGGCCGCGACCTCGGGTCGACGGTCGCCGCGGTCAAGCGCGTGATCGACGCCCCCGGGTATTTCCCGCCCGGCGTCTACGCCACCCTGGGCGGGCTGTACAAGCAGCAGCAGATCGCTTTCCGCGGCCTGCTGCAGGTGCTCGGCGCCGCGGTGCTGCTGGTGTTCCTGCTGCTGCTGTTCCTGTACGAGCGCTTCCGCGTCGCGCTGAGCATCCTGGCCATGTCGCTGGCCGCGCTGCCGGCGGTGTTCATCGGCTTGTGGCTGGCGCACATCGAGCTGAACATCTCGGCCATGATGGGCATGACCATGATCGTCGGCATCGTGACCGAGGTGGCGATCTTCTACTTCAGCGAACTGCAGGAACTGCAGCGCGCGCACCCGCTGCGCGCGCAGACCGAACTGCTGGTGCAGGCCGGCGTCAACCGCATGCGGCCGATCGCGATGACCACCATCGCCGCGATGCTGACGCTGGCGCCGCTGGCGCTCGACCTGGGCCAGGGCGCGGCGATGCAGCAGCCG
>JAJZHS010000293.1 GCA_021798395.1 Pseudomonadota bacterium | reverse complement strand
CATCGGCGGCGACGTGTACGCCAGCGACTGCGCGACGCGCGACAGGCCGATCCCGGGGCGGTTGTTGCTGATCAGGCTGATGTTGCCGACGCCACCGGCATAGCCGCCTTCGAACGCGTCGACATCGCCTTCGCGCAGCGCGAGCAGCGTCGGGTGCAAGCCGGCACTGAGCGTTCCGGCGCGCCCGCGCAGCCCCAGATGGGCCTCGCGCTGCATGAACCCGTCGCCGCTGCAATAGTGCCGCGACGGGTCGTCCGGGTCGACGCCGAGCTGCGCAATGCCGGCCGCGCAAAAGCCCGTCTCGGCGACGAATTCGACACGCAGCCCGGGGCGCAACGCATGCGTGCCGCGTACCCCCAGCGCCGACGCGGCGCCCTGCCCGCTGGCCAGGCCCCAGACCGTGCGCGCGCCGGAACCGTCCGCCGCCGGAACTCCGGTGTCGTGGACATAACTCAGATCGATGGCGCCGTACAACTGCACCCGATCGTCTTGCGCGCCAGGCGCCGATGGCCCGGCGGCCAGTGCATGCAGCGGCCACGCAAGTGCCGCCGTAACGAGAACATGGTTTTTCATGCGAGAGTCTCCTGCAGGAACGCGGCGGGCGCCCAGCGCGCCCGGGTTCTGCTTGGAGCCCGCATGCGCGGGTTGCGTTCACCGCGTTCGTGCACGCGCTGCAGCGTCCGTCGCCGGCGCGTCGATTGCCGGCGCGCTCACGTGGTTCGCGCGAGCCGCGCAACGGGCCCTGCACGGCGCGCGCCGTACGCTTCGAGCTTGGAACGACGACGGGGAGAATGCAGATGCGATGGGCCCGGATGACCCCCCTGCGTGCCCCCGGCAGGCACACATGCGCCTGCCGGCTGGCACGCGCGCTGACGGCCGGCGCGGTCGCGCTGCCGTATCTGCTGCTGCCCGCAGCCCGCGCCGAAGCGCCCGGCGCGCGCGCCGCGCCGCCGAACGCTCCGGCGCCGGCCGACGCGCGCAATCCGGCGCTGCCCTGGTCGTGGCAGGTGACGCGGCACCGCGCCCCGGACGTTGCCTACAAGGTGCTGTGCTCGTTCGACGACCCGTCGGTGAACCAGCCGCTGAATCTGTACTCGGGACTGGTCGCAGACAACAGCGGCCAGTTGTACGGCACGTCGTCGAGCGGCGGCGCGTACGGCGGCGGGACGGTCTACGCGATCAACGCCGAAGGTGACGCCCTGGTGCTGCACGCGTTCGGCGCGCAGCCCGATTTCGCCGACGGTCGCAGCCCCGAAGGCGGGCTGCTGCGCGACGCCGCCGGCAATCTGTACGGCACGACCGCGTACGGCGGAGCCCACGACATGGGCACGGTGTTCATGCTCGCGGCGAAAACGCACGCCTGGACGCTGCTGCACTCCTTCGGCGGCGCGCCGTCGGACGGCGCCCACCCGCAAGGCGAAATGGTGCTGGGAGCCGACGGCGCGCTGTTCGGCACCACGAGCAGCGGCGGCCGCTACGACACCGGGACCGTGTTCGAGATCCGCCTTCCCGCCACCGCGCGACGCGCACCCGACGCCGCACCGCAAGCGCGCGCGCGAGGCGACGGCGAATCGATCCTGTACGCCTTCCAGCCACGCGCGAGCGTCCGCGGAAGCCTCCCGACCCCGGGCCTGGTCCGCGACGCGGCCGGCAACCTGTACGGCACCACGCGCGGCGGCGGCGCGCACGCCGCAGGCACGGTGTTCAGCATCGCCCCCAATGGCGTCGAGAAGGTGCTGTATGCGTTCAGGAAAAGCGACGGCACGCCGCAGGCGGGACTGGTCCTCGACCCGGCCTCAGGCATGCTGTTCGGGACGACCGCGACCGGCGGAACGCACGCCGCGGGAACGATCTTCAGGCTCGGTATCGAAGGCGGCCCCAGCGGCGCCTTCGCTCTGCTGCACAACTTCGGCCTTCCCGGCAGCGCCGACGGCGCGCGACCGCAAGCCCGGCTGGTGCTCGACAAGTCCGGCTACCTGTACGGAACGACCGCGGGCGGCGGCCGCGGCCACGGCACGGTCTTTGAAGTCGACAGCAGGAACGGCCACGAATGGGTTCTGCATCGTTTCACCGGTGCCGCCGCCGACGATGGCGACGGACCGCTCGGCGGCCTGCTGATCGATCAAGCCGGGCGACTGATCGGCGCCACTGCGCGCGGCGGCGCGGCGACGGCCGGAACGGTCTACATGCTTTCGCTGTGGCCGCCGCCGTCCCCGCAGTGAGGCCCCGCCTCCGGCACGCGCCGCACGGCCGACGCGGCACCCGGCCTCAGCCGGCGCACAGCCGGGTGCGCGCGCGCGCGTATTCGTCGGCCAGGCGCGCGATGCGCTCGGCCGCCGGAACCACGGCGTCGACTGCGCCGATGCCCTGGCCGCAGCCCCAGATCTCCTTCCACGCCTTGGCGCCGTTGACCGCCGCGGCGAAGTCCATCTTGCTGGGGTCGCTCTCGGGCAGGTGCGAGGGATCGAGCCCGGCGGCGGCGATCGATCCGCGCAGGTAGTTGCCGTGGACCCCGGTGAACAAATTGGTGTAGACGATGTCGTCGGCGCAGCTGTCGACGATCATGCGCTTGTACGCTTCGACCGCGCGCGCTTCCTCGGTGGCGATGAAGGCGCTGCCGACGTAGGCGAAATCGGCCCCCATGGCCTGCGCGGCGAGCACCGCGTCGCCGCGCGCGATCGCCCCGGACAGCGCCAGCGGGCCGTCGAACCACTGCCGGATCTCCTGCACCAGGGCGAACGGCGACAGCGTTCCGGCGTGTCCGCCGGCGCCGGCGGCGACCGCGATCAGACCGTCTGCGCCCTTGTCGACGGCCTTGTGCGCGAAGGCGTCGTTGATCACGTCGTGCAGCACCAGACCGCCCCAGCCGTGCACCGCCTGGTTGACCTCGGCGCGCGCGCCCAGCGAGGTGATGACCAGCGGCACGCGGTACTTGGCGCAGACCGCCAGGTCGTGTTCGAGGCGATCGTTGCTGCGGTGCACGATCTGGTTCACGGCGAACGGCGCCGCCGGCTGCCCGGGATGTGCGCGGTCCCACGCTGCCAGCGCCTCGGTGATCTGCGCCAGCCACTCGTCGAGCTGCGACGCCGGGCGCGCGTTCAGCGCCGGAAAGCTGCCGACCACGCCGGCGGTGCACTGGGCGATGACCAGATCGGGGTTGGAAATGATGAACAGCGGCGCGCCGATCACCGGCAGGCGCAGCTTGGACAGGATTGCAGGGACGGACATCGGTGGCTCCGGATGGTCAGAACGCTTCGGCGGGCAGCGCCATGACGCTGTCGGCGCCGAACAGCACCGCGTCACGCAGCGCGCCGCAGCGTGGCAGCAGGTGCGCGCCGAAGAACTCGGCGGTGACGCGCTTGGCCGCGCCGAACGCGGCGTCGCCGGCGCCCGCCTGCTGCGTCGCCAGCCAGCTGCGCGCGAGCTGCCAGCCGGCGGCCAGGTGGCCGGCCAGCATCAGGTAGGGCACGCTGCCGGCGTAGGCCGCGTTGGGCGCGCTGCGCGCCTGCCCGGCGACGTACGCGACTACTTCCTGGTAGGCGCGCAGCGCGTCTCCCAGGCGCGCGGCCAGTGCCTGCGCGGCGGGCTCGGCGCGCGCGGCCAGCGCGTCGCGCGTGGCGGCGACGCCGGCAGCCAGGCGAGCCGCCTGCGCACCGCCGTCGC
>JAJZHS010000292.1 GCA_021798395.1 Pseudomonadota bacterium | reverse complement strand
GCCTTCGGTCGCGGCGCCGCGCGCCGCCGAGGCGCGCGCGCCTCCGGCGGGGGCCGTCGCCGCGGGGTCGCGCCGCATGCTCAGGCCGATACGCTGGCGCGCGACGTCGACTTCGAGCACGGTGACCTGGACGATGTCGCCGACCTTGACCACCTCGGCCGCGTCCTTGACGAAACGGTCGGCCAGCTGCGAGACGTGCACCAGTCCGTCGCAGTGCACCCCCAGGTCGACGAAGGCGCCGAACGCCGCCACGTTGGTCACCGTGCCCTCCAGCCGCATTCCCGGACGCAGGTCGCCGATTCCCTGCACGGCGTCGTCGAGCCGCGCCACGCGGAACGCCGGGCGCGGGTCGCGGCCCGGTTTGTCGAGCTCGGCGAGCACGTCGCGCACGGTGAACAGGCCGCAGCCGTCGCTGACGAAATCCTCCGCGCGGACGGCCTGGAGCGCGGCCGCGTTGCCCATCAGCACCTCGATCGGCTGCCCGGCTGCGGCCAGGATGCGCTCGACAAGCGGGTAGCTTTCCGGGTGCACCGCCGAGCGGTCCAGCGGGTTGTCGCCGCCGTTGATGCGCAGGAAGCCGGCGGCCTGCTCGAAGGTCTTCGGCCCCAGCCCGGGCACCTCGAGCAGCGCGCGGCGGTTGCTGAACGCGCCGTGGGCGTCGCGCCGGCGCACGATCTGCTCGGCGAGGCGCGCGTTGAGCCCGGCCACGCGCGCCAGCAGCGCGCGCGACGCAGTGTTGACGTCGACCCCCACGCGGTTGACGCAGTCCTCGACCACGGCGTCGAGCCGCCGCGCCAGCAGTGTCTGGTCGACGTCGTGCTGATACTGGCCGACGCCGATGCTCTTCGGGTCGATTTTCACCAGCTCGGCCAACGGATCCTGCACCCGCCGCGAAATCGACACCGCGCCGCGCAGGCTGACGTCGAGCTCGGGCAGTTCGTGGCTGGCCAGTTCGCTGGCCGAGTAGACCGACGCCCCGGCCTCGCTGACCACCAGTTGCACCATGTCGAGCGCGTTTTCGCGCCGCAGCAGCTCGGCGGCCAGCCTGGCCGTCTCGCGGCTGGCGGTGCCGTTGCCGATGGCGATGATGCGCACGCCGTGGCGGCGGCACAGCGCGCCGAGCTGGCGCAGGCTGCCTTCCCAGTCGCGCCGCGGCTCGTGCGGGTAGACGGTCGCCGTGTCGAGCACCTTGCCGGTCGCGTCGGTCACCGCGACCTTGACCCCGGTGCGGATCCCCGGATCGAGTCCCATCACCGTTTTCGGCCCGGCCGGCGCGGCCAGCAGCAGGTCGCGCAGGTTGGCGCCGAACACCGCGATGGCCTGCGCCTCGGCCTGCTCGCGCAGCCGCGCGAACAGTTCGCGCTCGAGCGACAGCGACAGCTTGACCCGCCACGCCCATTGCACGCAGCGCTGCAGCCAGTCGTCGGCGGCACGCGCCGCGTGGGCCCAGCCGACGTGCGCGGCGATGCGTTGCTGCGCCGGGTTCAGCGCCGCGCCGACCTCGGCCTCGGGCGGTTGCAGGCTCACGTCGAGCAGCTCCTGCGCGCGGCCGCGGAACACGGCCAGCGCGCGATGCGACGGCACCCGCGCGATCGGCTCACGGTAGTCGAAATAATCGCGGAAGTTCGCCGCCGCGTCGGCCTTGCCGTCGCGCAGCTGGGCGCGCAGCTCGCCGCGCGCCCATAGCCATTCGCGCAGCGGGCCGACCAGGCCGGCATCTTCGGCCCAGCGCTCGACCAGGATGTCGCGCGCGCCGTCCAGACACGCCTGCGCGGTGGTGAAGTCGGAGCCGTCGTCGCCGCGCGCCGGCAGCACGAAACCCTGCGCCCGCTCCAGCGGCGGCTGCGTCGGATCGGTCCACAGCGCGTCGGCCAGCGGCTCCAGCCCGGCCTGGCGCGCCTTGTGCGCGCGGGTGGTGACGCGCGGCTTGTACGGCAGGTACAGGTCCTCGAGCTCCTGCTTCTGGGTCGCCGCGTCGATCGCCGCGGCCAGATCGTCGCTGAGCTTGCCCTGCTGCGCGATCGACTTGCGCACCTGCGCCCGCCGCTGCTCGAGCTCGCGCAGGTAGCCCAGGCGCTGCTCGAGCGCGCGCAGGTGCTCGTCGCTCATGCCGCCGGTGGCCTCCTTGCGGTAGCGGGCGATGAACGGCACCGTGGCGCCGTCGTCGAGCAAGGCCACGGCGGCGCCGATCTGCGCCGGGCGCAACGCCAGTTCCGTGGCGAGTTGATCGAGGATCTTGTTCTCTGCGGTCGGTGCTGCGGTCATCGGCTGGTGCCTGCTGCGGACAAAGTGCGCCAGTTTAGCGAGCCCGCGGCTGCCGGACGCAGTGGCTCGGCGACCTCGGCCGCCATCGCGCCGAACACCTCCGCGGTGGTTGCGACGCGCGTCTGCAGCGTGCGCGTCACAGCGCGTTCAGCGGCAGTTTCAGGTACCGCACGCCGTTGCTCTCGGGCGGCGGCAGTTCCCCGGCGCGCACGTTGACCTGCACCGACGGCAGCAGCAGCGCGGGCATCGACAGCGTCGCGTCGCGCTGGCGGCGAAAGGCGACGAACGCGGCCTCGTCGACGCCGGCGTGGATCTGCACATTGCCGTCGCGCTGCTCGGCCACGGTGCAGCTCCAGCGCGCCGCGCGCCCGCCCGGCATGTAGTCGTGGCACATGTACAGCCGGGTCTGCGGCGGCAGCGCGAAAATGCGCTGCACCGACCGGTACAACTCCGCCGCGTCGCCCCCCGGAAAGTCGCAGCGCGCGGTGCCGTAATCGGGCATGAACAGGGTGTCGCCGACGAACGCGGCGTCGCCGACGACGTAGACCACGCACGCCGGGGTGTGGCCCGGGGTGTGCATGACGCGCCCCTGCAGCGCGCCGATGGCGAAGGTGTCGCCGTCGCGGAACAGGGTGTCGAACGGGCTGCCGTCGACCGGAATCGTCGGGTCGTTGAACAGCGCGCGGAACACGCCTTGCACGGTGCGGATGTGTTCGCCGATCGCGATCCGCCCGCCGCAGCGCTGCTTGAGGTAGGGCGCCGCCGACAGGTGGTCGGCGTGCGCGTGCGTCTCCAGCAGCCAGTCCAGTGTCAGTCCGTGCTGCTCGATGTATGCGGCGACGGCGTCGGCGAATTCGGTGCGGGTGCGCCCCGACGCCTGGTCGAAATCGAGCACGCTGTCGACCACCGCGCAGTGGCGCGTCTGCGGGTCGACGATGCAATGGCAGGCGGTCGAACTGGCAGCGTGGAACCAGGTCTGCACCAGCGGTTCGGAACAGTTACTCATACGGGTATCTCCCAAGATCACCCAGATAGTATGAATCAAGAAATCCTGATACGGTAGGGGGCATTCGAGAAACCGTTTCATTGACCTGGCGCAAACCCCGTTTGCGCGGTTTGTGGCAAGCGCTCGCAGGAGGCCGCATGTTCGACGTCGACTGGCAGCATTTCACCCCCTGGAGCGCGCTGGCCGGCGGCGCGCTGATCGGCTTGTCGGCCGGGGCGCTCGGACTGGGCGGCGGCAAGATCGCCGGCGTCAGCGGAATCCTCGGCGCCACCGTCGACGCGCTGCGCCGCGGCGCGGCGCCGGCGGGCTGGCGCGTGGCGTTTCTCGGCGGCATCGTCGCCGCCTCGTTGCTGTGGGCGGCGCGCGCGCCCGTGCCCGGGGCGCAGCACGGCCACGCCTGGGC
>JAJZHS010000291.1 GCA_021798395.1 Pseudomonadota bacterium | reverse complement strand
CGGCTTGCTCAGCCCCTGCTCGACCGCGCGCAGCAGCTTCTGCAGCGCGATCGGCTTCTCGAGGAAAGCCATCGCGCCGATGCGCGTGGCCTCGACCGCGTTGTCGATGGTGCCGTGGCCCGACATCATGATCACCGGCATGGTCAGCTGGCCGGCGCCCGCCCACTCCTTCAACAGCGTGACGCCGTCGGTGTCGGGCATCCAGATGTCGAGCAGCACCAGGTCGGGCTCATGCTGCTGGCGCAGCGCGCGGGCCTGCTGGGCGTTCTCGGCGACTTCGACCGCGTGGCCCTCGTCGCTCAAAATCTCGGACAGCAGATCGCGAATGCCGATCTCGTCGTCCACCACCAGGATGCTTGCCATACGCGAAGATTCCGAAATGTGCCGTCACGCGGCGCCGCCCGCGGCAGCGCCCGTCACAGCGGGGAATATAAGCGATACGCGGGCGCCACCGGGAGCCTCTGTCAGTTTCTTCACCTCGACCCTCGCATGGTGTTCCTCGGCGATTTTCTTCACCACCGCCAGACCCAGGCCGGTGCCGCGCGCTTTCGTCGTCACGTAGGGTTCGAAGGCGCGGTTCAGCACCTTGTCGGCGAAACCCGGTCCGCTGTCGGTGACCGAAAGCCGCACGCGCGCGGCGCCCCCCGACCCGCGCGAGGCCTCGGTGCGGACCACGACTTCGGCGTTCGGCAGCCCGGCCACCGCGTCGAGCGCGTTCTGCAGCAGATTGTGGATCACCTGCCGCAGTTGGGTGGCGTCGCCGTCGATCGCCGGCAGCTCGGGCGCGAGCTCGGCGCGCACCTGCGGCACCGTGGCGTCGCCGCGCGCCTGGGCGCTTCCGCCGTACAGGTTCAGCACGTCGCGAACGAGCTGGTTGAGGTCCATCGCCGCGAGCTGGGCCGACGGCGTGCGCGCATAGTCGCGGAACTCGTCGACCATGCGGCGCATTGCTGTGACCTGATTGACGATCGTCGTCGTGGCGCGCTCGAGCATGTCGCGGTCGGCCCCGTCGAGCCGCGCGCCGAGCTTCATCTGCAGCCGCTCGGCGGACAGCTGGATGGGGGTCAGCGGGTTCTTGATTTCGTGCGCCAGCCGACGCGCGACTTCGCCCCAGGCCAGCGAGCGCTGCGCCGAGATCAGTTCGCTGATGTCGTCGAACACCACGACCGCCGCGGTGTGCCCCGGAAGCAGCAGCCGCGCGCCGCGCACCAGCAGGGTCAGTGCGGCATCGGCCCCGGGCGGGGTGTAGTCGATCTGCCGCAGCCAGTGGTCGGCGCCGCCGCCGGCGGCCAGTTCCTGGAACGCGGCGTCGATTTCGGCGGCGAACGGGCCGAGGCCGTCGAGGCGGCCGAGTTCGCGGCCGATCGCGCCCTGCAGCGGCACGCGCAGCACCCGCGTGGCGCTCGGGTTGGCCAGCGTCAGGTGCAACGCGTCGCCGAGCACCAGCACGCCGGCCGACAGGTTGTCGAGCACGCTTTGCAGGTACGCGCGCGACGCTTCCAGCGCCCGCCGGCTGCTCTCGGCCTGCGCGCGCGCTTCGGACAGCTGGGCGGTCATGTCGTTGAACGACCGCGTCAGGCTGCCGAGTTCGTCGGCTGAGCGCAGCTCGGGGCGCGGCCGCAGGTCGCCTCCGGCCACCGCCTTCATGCCGTCGGCCAGCAGCAGCAGCGGGCGCGCCAGCTGGTTGCCCAGCAGCACCGCGAGCAGCACCGCGGCGAACACGGCGAGGAACAGCGTCAGCGTCAGCGTCGACAGGTACATCCGGCGCAGGCCTTCGCGGCCCAGCGCCCGCTCCTGGTATTCGGCGTACGCGCGCTGGACTTCCAGCGCGCTGCGCGCGATCGCCGAAGGCACGTTCTGCACCAGCATCAGGTAGTGCTGGTGGCCGGGGAGCAGCAGGCTGCGCGCCGGCAGGGACACGACGACGCGCAGCTTCAGGTCCTGCGCCGCGTCGTCGCCCTCGACGCTGGCGAGCTGGCCCATCAGCCGCAGCTGGCGCATCGATTCGGCTCCGGGCAGGTCCGGCACCAGCGCGAACGGATCGCCTCCGGCGCTGGCCAGCACGGTGCCGTTGGCGTTGAACACCGTGGCCTGTGCCACTCCGAGCTGCTGCAGCAGCTGCTGCAGCAGCTGCGACGACACGCCGCCGTCGCCGACCTGCGATGCGACGTTGTGCGCCTTGCTCGTCAGGTCGGCGAGCAGCACGTTCAGCGTCGTGCGCCCCAGGTTCAGCCCGCTGTCGAGCGCGCGCTCGACCTTGACGTCGAACCAGGTCTCGATGCTGCGTGCGACGAACTGGTACGACACGACGTAGATGACGATTCCCGGCAGCACGCCGACCAGCGTGAACACCATGGCCAGCTTGAACAGCAGCCGGCTGCCGAACCGGCGCCGGCGCAGCCGCCACACCAGACGCGCCGACAGGCCGACGATCAGGCTCAGCAGCAGCGCGGCGACCGCGATGTTGATCCAGTACAGCGCGCCGAAGTACGGATTCACCGCTTCGGTGTTCTTGGTCGACACGGCGAGCAGGAAGACCAGGAACACCAGCAGCGGCAACCCGAGCGCCAGCGCGCTCCAGGCCGCTACGCGGGTGACGCGGTTGGACGTGGAGGCTTCCATGTGAACGTGGTGCGCGGGAAGTCGGCCTGCAGCTGCCAGTCGGCGCTGGCGCCGACGTCGAGCTGGAATGGACGCGGCAGCTGCGACAGGTCGAGTTCGAAGGTCCCGACGAGCTCGTAGCGGTGTCCCGGTTCGAGGTTGCGCGCGTCGGCCACTTTCAGGTGCGTCACGTGCTGCACAGCGTTCAGCGCCTCGTCCAGGCTCGCGTAGCTGTGCTGTCTGCCGTCTCCGAGGACGTGGAACTTGTCCAGCAGCGGCTGGTAACTCAGCCGGGTCCGCACCTGGCCGCTGCCGATGGTCTCGTTGAACCACCACCAGCGGCCCTGCTCGACGCGCAGCCGGGTCAGGAACGACAGCGGGATGCCGCGGCGCAGCGCGTCTTCGAGCGCGCGCGGCAAGGCGAACACGACGGTGCAGCTGGCGTAGACGCCGTCGGACTCGAGCTCGACCGAGGGCTCCTGGGCGTCGGCGCTGGCGGCCAGCGCGCAGCCGCCGCGCTGCAGCAGGCCCGCGGCGAGCAGCGCGCCGAACGCGGCAAGAGCACGGCGGCGGCTCGGGACAGGTGCAGGAGTCATGCGTCGGCGCGTTTGGCGAGCAGGGCGTAGAAGAATCCGTCCTGCTCGGGCGGGGTTCCGGGCAGAATCTGTCCCGGCGCAGCCAATGCTAGCGCATCGGGTCGGCGGCGCGCGAAGTCGGCCGCCTGGAAGGCGCCTTCCTCGGGAAACACCGAGCAGGTTGCGTACAGCAGACGCCCCCCCGGGGCCAGCAACGGCCACAACGCGTCGAGCAGCGCGTGCTGGCGCGCGGCCAGCGCGTCGATGTCGGTCGGCTGGCGCAGCCAGCGGATATCGGGGTGGCGACGGACGATGCCCGATGCGCTGCACGGAGCGTCGAGCAGGATGCGGTCGAACGCGACGCCGTCCCACCAGGTGTCGGGCCGCGCGGCGTCGGCCACGCGCAGCTGCACGCTGCCGCCCGCCGCCGGCAGGCGCAGCCGGCGCAGGGTGTCGCCGATGCGCGCGGCGCGCGCGGCGTCGTGGTCGAGCGCGAGCAGCTCGACG
>JAJZHS010000290.1 GCA_021798395.1 Pseudomonadota bacterium | reverse complement strand
CGTCGAGCGTCGCCAGGCGCTCGGCCTGCGATTTGTCGCCGTGCATCGCCTGCGCGCGCAGGCCGTCGCGCGCCAGCAGCCGCGCCAGCCGGCTGGCGCCCAGCCGGCTGTTGACGAACACGATCGACTGGCGCAGCGCGTGGTCGCGCAGCAACTGCAGCAGCGCGGCGTGCTTGGCGTCCTCGCCGACCTTGTAGACGATCTGCTCGACATTGGTCGCGGTGGCGTTCGGCCGCGCGACCTCGACCAGCACCGGGTCCTGCAGGTAGCTTTGCGCCAGGCGCCTGATCTCGGGCGAGAACGTGGCCGAGAACAGAAGGGTGGTGCGCTGTTTCGGCAGGTAGGCGAGGATGCGCTGCAGGTCGGGAAGGAAGCCGATGTCGAGCATGCGGTCGGCTTCGTCGAGCACCACGTAGCGCACCTGCGACAGGTTGACGTTCTTGGCCTCGATATGGTCGAGCAGCCGGCCCGGGGTGGCCACCAGGACCTCGACGCCCTGGCGCAGCTGCGCGGTTTGCGGCGCCATGTCGATGCCGCCGAAGACGCAGGCGCAGCGCAGCGGCGTGTGCCGCGCGTAGGCGTCGATGTTGTTGAACACCTGGTCGGCGAGTTCGCGCGTCGGCGCCAGCACCAGCGCGCGCACCGGATGGCGCGCCGGCGACACGCTGGTGCTCGACAGCGGCAGCAGCTCGTGCAGGATCGGCAACGAGAAGGCAGCGGTCTTGCCGGTGCCGGTCTGGGCCGCGCCCATCACGTCGCGGCCCTCCAGAACGATCGGGATCGCGCGTTGCTGGATCGGGGTCAGTTCGGTGTACCCGATCTCGGCCACCGCGCGCAGCAGCCGTGCGTCGAGTGCGAGCTCGGTGTAGCGCTGCGGGGCTTGCTGGGTTTCACTGTTCATCGGTCGTTTTGCTCGCGGTCAGTCGCGCATTATGCGCGCGGCGCCTGGTTTATCGAATGCCTAAAGTCTTGTGTGTCTGCACGCTGAGCGTCCAGCGCGGATCGTCCAGGCAGTGCGCGACGGCCCACGCCGTGTTCGCCCCCCGCTGCGCGTCGTCCAGCGGCTGCAGCAGGTGGTGGCGGAACGGCAGCGCGAGCAGCGCGTCGAGGTCCAGTCCCGGTTGCGGCACGACGACCTTCAGTTCGTCGCCGCTGCGCTGGCGCAGCTCGGTTCCGGCCTTCGGGCTGACGCAGATCCAGTCGATTCCAGCGGGCGCCGGCAGCGTTCCGTTGGTCTCGAGCGCGATGTCGAAGTCGACCGCGTGCAGCGCGTCGCACAGCGCCGCGTCGACCTGCAGCAGCGGCTCGCCGCCGGTCAGTACGCAAAAGCGCCGCGCCCGCGAGGCCCGCGGCCACTGCGCGGCCACCGCCGCGGCGAGCTGCGGCGCATCGGCAAAGCGCCCGCCGCCGCCGCCGTCGGTGCCGACGAAGTCGGTGTCGCAGAAGCGGCACTGCGCGTCGGCGCGGTCGGACTCGCGCCCCGACCACAGGTTGCAGCCGGCGAAGCGGCAGAACACGGCCGCCCGCCCCGACTGCATTCCCTCGCCTTGCAGCGTATAGAAGATTTCCTTGACCGAATAGGCCATCGCGCGATTCCAGGCAACCTGCAATTATCGCGCATTTCGCGCCGCGTCAAGCGCTGTCGTCGGCAAGCGATTGCGTGAACAGGGCGAACAGGTCGGGGGCGAACTTGGTGCCGCACTCGCTTTGCATGATCGTCAAGGCGTGTTGCGGCGCCAGCGCCTCGCGGTAGGTGCGCGGCTCGCACATCGCGTCGAAGCTGTCGGCCAGCGCGACGATGCGCGAGAGCAGCGGAATCGCGTCGCCGCGCAGCCCGTCCGGGTAGCCGCTGCCGTCGATGTGTTCGTGGTGGTGGCGCACGATCGTCGCCAGTTGCTCGGCGTGCGGCATCCCGGCAACGGTGATCAGCTTCGCGCCGCGTTCGGAATGGCTGCGCATGACGACCCACTCGGCGTCGTTGAGTCCCCCGGCCTTGAGCAGCACGACGTCGGGAACGCCGATCTTGCCCAGGTCGTGCAGCGCGGCGGCCTGGTGCAGCAGGTCGAGGTCGGCGGCGTCGAGCCGCGCGCGTCGGCCCAGCCCGACCGCCAAGCGGCACACCCGCGCGCAATGCGCGGCGGTGTGCCGGTCGCGTTCGTGCACCGCGGCGATCAACGCCCGGTTCAGCGGGGGGATGGTGCGCGCGGGCGCGGCAACCGGTTCGTCGTAGGGAAGCATGCGCGCCTACGTATCTTTGAAGCGGCAGATTCTCCGGGCATGCGGTACCCGCGTCAAGCGCAAGGGGAATGCGCGCCGGCTCGGCGGCGTCGTCGCGCGCGCACAACGTCCGGACACCGGCCGCCCCGGGCCGGGCGGCGGTATTTGTATAGAATCCTAGAAAAAACAGATACTTCCAAAATAATGTTCCAGTTTTACTTGCGCACGCCGACATGATCGTCCGGGGGGCGCTCGAGCCTGCGAGACCTTGCCATGCCTGCCGCCGACACCCGCCAGCCGAACCACGACTTCGCTGAGGCCAAAAGCCTGGCCGAGCGTTCCTTCGAACTGCTCATCGCGCACCGGATCGCTCCGACTCCGCAGCATTACGCCGTCGCGTACGCGTACGCCAGCGGAGCCAACGCCGAATTGCGCGCGACGATCGATCAGCGGCTTCGCGCCGGCCGCGGCCTCGACGCTTTTCTGTTCGGCGAACTGCACGAACGCTTCGTGGCGATCGATCCGTACCGCAACCTGCGCGGCGTCGGCGGCAACCTGCAGCAGTTGGTCGAGTCGCTGGCGCACAGCGTGGGCGAGGCCGGAGCCGGCGCGGCGGAATTCGGCCGCGCGCTCGAGGCCGGTCTGGGACATCTGGACGATCTCGACGCCGACTCGGGTGCGCAGGCGATCGAGCAGGTGGTGGTGCGCCTGGTCGACGCCACGCGCAGCGCCGCGCAGCAAAACGACAAGCTGCAGCAGCAGCTGCAGTCCACGCTCGCCGAGACGGAAGCGCTGCGCGGCGAGCTCGAGCAGCAGCGCCAGGCCGCGCTGCACGACCCGCTGACCGGGCTGCTGAACCGGCGCGCGCTGGACGCCCAGCTCGACGAGCTGATGGCGGTCGAGTCGGACGCCCCGCTGAGCGTGCTGATGGTCGACATCGACCATTTCAAGCGCATCAACGACACGTACGGGCACGCGCTCGGCGACGCGGTGATCCGCAACGTCGCCGACGTCATCCGCAAGTGCATCCGAGGCGCCGACCGTGCCGTGCGCTACGGCGGCGAGGAGTTCCTCGTGCTGCTGCCGCATACCGGCGAGGAAGGGGCGGCGCAAGTCGCCGAGAACATCCGTTCCCGCATCCATTCGCTGCGGCTGGTGCGCAAGCGCGACAATTTCATGCTCGAGCCGTTCACCGCGTCGCTCGGGGTGGCCACGCGGCTGAGCGAGGACACCCGCGAGACCCTGCTGCAGCGCGCCGACGTTGCGCTGTACGCGTCCAAGGGCGGCGGGCGCAACCGCGTCACCGTCGGCGGCCGCACGGTGCCGTGACGTTCCGGCGGCACCGCGCGCTGCTCGCCGCGCGGGGCCGCCGGCCCGGTCAGGCCACCGACGGCGCGCGCGCCGTCAGCATGGCGCCGAGCTTGCCGGAGGCGAAGCCGAGGACGGCGCCGAGGATCATCGACGCGACCACCGCGACCAGCGCGTTGGCCA
>JAJZHS010000289.1 GCA_021798395.1 Pseudomonadota bacterium | reverse complement strand
GACCTCGGGGACCTCGGGGACCTCGGGAACCTCGGGAACCTCGGGAACCTCGGGAACCTCGGGAACCTCGGGAACCTCGGGAACCTGCGGGCTTCGTGCGGCTTCGGCGTGCGCGTCGCGCGGCTGGTCGCCGTCCGGCGCGGCGTGGTCGAACTGCTGCGCAGCGGCGTCGAACGCCTGTCCGCAGCGGCCGCAGCGCACCCAGCCGCCGCTGAGCAGCAGTTGGTCGCGCACCAGGCGGAACGCGGTCGAGCAATGCGGGCAGCGGGTCGCCAGAGCCATCGCCGCAGTATAGAAAGGCCCGGCCCGGCGCCGCCGGATTCAGGACACCGGGCCGGACAGGCAGACCCAGCCGTCGCGCACACCGTCGCGGCGCAGGGCCGCGTACGGCGCATAGACCGCGATCAGCGCGTCGGCCTGGCGCTCGAGGATTCCCGACAGCACCAGTTGCCCGCCGGGCTTGCAGCGCGCGGCGAGCATCGGCGCCAGCAGCCGCAGCGGCGAGGCCAGGATGTTGGCCAGCACGACGTCGAAGCGTTGCGCAGGCAATGCGTCGACGTGGCAGCAGCGGCGCAGCGTCACGGCGTTGCGCGCCGCGTTGTCGCGCGCCGCGTCGACCGCCGCCGGGTCGATGTCGACCGCATCGACCGCGGCCGCGCCCAGCAGGGCGGCGCCGATCGCCAGGATTCCCGAGCCGCAGCCGTAGTCGAGCACCTCGAGCCCGTGCAGCGGCGCATGACGCAGCAGCCATTCCAGGCACAGCTGGGTCGTCGGATGCGTTCCGGTGCCGAACGCCAGGCCCGGGTCGAGGCGGATCACGCAATCCGCGCCGGCCGGCGCCTGGTGCCAGCTCGGAACGATCCACAGCCGTTGCGCGACGCACACCGGCTGGAACTGCGACTGCGTCAGCCGTACCCAGTCCTGTTCGGCGACGTCGTCCTGGCGCACGCCTTCGAGGTCGTCGAGCCTGCCGTCGCGCAGCAGCGCGAGCAGCGCGGCGTCGGCCGCCGCCTCGTCGGCGAACAGCGCGCGCACCAGGCTGTCGTGCCAGGCCTGGCGCGGGGCGGGAAGTCCCGGCTCGCCGAACAGCGCCTGCTCGGCGTCCGTGCCCGCGGCGCGGTCCTCGACCGCCACGCTCAGCGCGCCGGCGTCGAGCAGCGCGTCCGACAGCGCCTCGGCGCGCGCCTCGTCGGCCGGGATGGTCAGTTCACGCCAGGCCATGGCCGGGTCTCAGCCTTGGCGCGCTGCCATGTACTCCTCGAGGTAGTGGATGTTGGTGCCACCCTCGATGAAGCGCGCGTCGACCAGAAGTTCGCGGTGCAGCGGAATGTTGGTCGAAATGCCGTCGACGACCATTTCCGACAGCGCCGTGCGCATCCGCGCCAGCGCCTGCTCGCGGGTGGCGCCGTGGACGATGATCTTGGCGATCATCGAGTCGTAGTTCGGCGGCACGAAATAGCCGGCGTAGACGTGCGAGTCGACGCGCACGCCGGGGCCTCCGGGTACGTGCCAGGTGGTGATGCGCCCGGGGCTGGGCGTGAACTTGACGGGATCCTCGGCGTTGACCCGGCACTCGATGGCGTGGCCGGTGGGGGCGATCGCGCGCTGCTTCAGCGTCAGCGGCTCGCCGGCGGCGATGCGGATCTGCTGCACGACGATGTCGATGCCGGTCGTCAGCTCGGTCACCGGGTGCTCGACCTGCACCCGGGTGTTCATCTCGATGAAATAGAACTCGCCGTTCTCGTACAGGAACTCGAAGGTGCCCGCGCCGCGGTAGCCGATCTTGCGGCACGCGTCCGCGCAGCGCGTGCCGATGCGCTCGATCAGGCGGCGCGCGATCCCCGGCGCCGGTGCCTCCTCGAGGATTTTCTGGTGCCGGCGCTGCATCGAGCAGTCGCGCTCGCCGAGCCAGAGCGCGTTGCCGTGCTCGTCGGCCAGGACCTGGATTTCGATGTGCCGCGGGTCGGTGAGGAACTTCTCCATGTAGACCGCGGGGTTGCCGAACGCGGCCTGCGCCTCGGCCTTGGTCGTCGCCACCGCGTTGAGCAGCGCGGCCTCGGTGTGCACCACGCGCATGCCGCGGCCGCCGCCACCGCCCGCGGCCTTGACGATCACCGGGTAGCCGATTGCCTGCCCGATGCGGATGATGTCGCGCGGATCGTCGGGCAGTTCACCGTCGGAGCCCGGAACGCAAGGAACTCCGGACTTGATCATCGCCTGCTTGGCGGCGACCTTGTCGCCCATCATGCGGATCGAATCGGGGCGCGGCCCGATGAACGTGAAACCCGAGTTTTCCACCCGCTCGGCGAAGTCGGCGTTTTCCGACAGGAAGCCGTAGCCCGGATGGATCGCCTCGGCGTCGGTGACTTCGGCGGCCGAGATGATCGCCGGCATGTTGAGGTAGCTGGCCGCAGACGGCGGCGGACCGATGCACACGGCTTCGTCGGCGAGCTTGACGTACTTGGCGTCGCGATCGGCTTCGGAGTAGACCATCACGGTCTTGATGCCGAGTTCGCGGCAGGCGCGCTGGATGCGCAGCGCGATTTCGCCGCGGTTGGCGATCAGGATCTTCTTGAACATGGCGGGTCGGGAGTCGGGCTGCGGCCGTTGCTTGAAAAGCGCTGCTCCGGTCAGCGCGGCACGGGCGCTCATTCGAGCTCGAACAGCGGCTGGCCGTACTCGACCGGCTGTCCGTTCTCGACCAGCACGCTCTTGACCACGCCGTCGACTTCCGCTTCGATTTCGTTGAGGATTTTCATCGCCTCGACGATGCACACCGGCTGACCGAGCTTGATGGTGTCGCCGACTTCGACGAACGGCTTCGCGCCCGGCGCCGAAGCGCGGTAGAAGGTCCCGACCATCGGCGACTTGACCACTTTGGTGCGGCTCGGCGCCGCAGGCTCTTCGGGCGCTGCCGCCGGCGCCGCCGCCACCATCGGCGCCGCCGCGGCGCTCAGGTACTGAACCGGCACAGCCGTTGCCGGAGCCTGCTTGACGATGCGGACCTTGCCTTCCGCTTCGGTGATTTCCAATTCCGAAATATTGGACTCGGAGACGAGATCGACCAGCGTCTTGAGTTTGCGCAAATCCATGGTGGCGAGTTCAATTGTGACGAAATAGGAGCGAAATCCTAACAAATTCTGTTTATTTCGGCCAATTTTTCAGCAGCAAAGCGCAGCGCGAAGGCGTAGCCCGAAGCGCCGCAGCCGCTGATCACGGCTTGCGCCAGGTCCGAGAAGTACGAATGACGGCGGAACGATTCGCGTCGGTGCACGTTCGACAGATGCACTTCGACGAACGGGCGATCGAGCGCGGCCAGCGCGTCGCGCAGCGCCACGCTGGTATGGGTGTAGCCCGCCGGGTTGATGATCACGTAATCGGTGCCGTCATCGCGCGCGGCGTGCACGCGGTCGATCAGCGCGCCTTCGTGGTTGCTCTGGAAGCACACCACCGCGACGCCGAGTTCGGCGCCCAGCGCGCGCAGTTCGCGGTCGATGTCGGCCAGGGTCGTCGAGCCGTAGACGGCGGGCTCGCGGCTGCCGAGCAGGTTCAGGTTCGGGCCGTGCAACACCAGGATCTGCGGCATGGGGTTCTCGTCGGGGTCAAGGGCGGCCGGGCCGGTGCGACGACGCCGCGGGCTCGAGGCGGCCGGGGCGCCGGGCGCCCGAACGCACAGGATAGCTGACGGTGCGCTGCTTCGGGCATGCGCGCG
>JAJZHS010000023.1 GCA_021798395.1 Pseudomonadota bacterium | reverse complement strand
CGGCGAATCGGGCCAGGCCGGCGCGGTGCGCCACGGCATCACCCGCGCGCTGATCGACTACGACGCCAGCCTGAAGCCGACGCTGTCGGGCGCCGGCTTCGTCACGCGCGACGCGCGTGAAGTCGAGCGCAAGAAGGTCGGTCTGCACGGCGCACGTCGCCGCAAGCAGTTCTCGAAGCGCTGATCGCGCCCGAGCCCGGGAAAGCCCGTCCTCGCGACGGGCTTTTTTACGGGTTGCCGCCATGATGTCTCTGGCGCACAGCGCTCGCCGCCGGGACATTGTTGTGTGCGGCGCTACCATGGACGCCCCAGCAACCAGGAGCCATCGCATCATGCAGCGCGCACTGAACATCGGCATCGTCGGCGGAACCGGCTATACCGGAGTTGAGCTGCTGCGGCTGCTGGTGCGCCATCCGCACGCCAAGCTGCGCGCGATCACGTCGCGCAAGGAAGCGGGCAGCGCGGTCGCCGACATGTTCCCGAGCCTGCGCGGCCACACCGAGCTGCGCTTCGCGGCTCCCGACGACGCTCCGCTGCACGACTGCGACGTGGTGTTCTTCGCCACCCCGCACGGCGTGGCGATGCAGCAGGCGCGGTCGCTGCTCGACTCCGGGGTGCGCATCGTCGACCTGGCGGCCGATTTCCGCTTGCGCGACACGGCAACGTTCGAGCGCTGGTACGGCATGCCGCACGCCTGCCCCGATCTGTTGCGCGAGGCCGCTTACGGACTTCCCGAACTCAACCGCGATGCGATTCGCGACGCGCGCATCGTCGCCAATCCGGGTTGCTATCCGACCACGGTGCAGATCGGCCTGGCGCCGCTGCTGCGCCAGCCCGCGGCGGTCGACACCGGGCACCTGATCGCCAGTTGCGCGTCGGGCGTCTCGGGCGCCGGGCGCAAGGCCGAGATCGGCACCCTGTTCTCGGAAGCGGCCGACAATTTCAAGGCCTACGGAGTCGCGGGACATCGCCACGGACCCGAGATCGAACAGGAACTGCGCCGGATCAGCGGCGACCAGTCGCTGCGCTGCGTGTTCACCCCGCACCTGGCGCCGATGATCCGAGGCATGCACAGCACGTTGTACGCGCGGTTGTCGCCGCAGGCGCAGACGCTGGACCTGCAGGCGCTGTACGCCGACAGCTACCGCGACGAGCCCTGCGTCGACGTGCTGCCGCCGGGAAGTGCGCCAGATACGCGCAGCGTGCGCGGCGCCAACCTGTTGCGCGTCGCGGTGCACAGGCCGCTGCCCGATACCGCGATGATCCTGGTCGTGCAGGACAACCTGACCAAGGGCGCCGCGGGCCAGGCGGTGCAGAACATGAACCTGATGTTCGGCCTGCCGGAGACGACCGGGCTGGAGGCGCCTGCGCTGCTGCCCTGACATGCCAAAGGGTCTCGAGCGGGCAGTCCTCGGGCCTCCCCCGCGGGGCCGAGGCGGGGGCGCCATGTCGTTGGCGCAGTGGACTAGAATCGGGGTGCACTAGGAGAATGCGATGAGCGCTGTGATTGACAACGCGCCCGACGCGGCGATCCCCGATCCCCTGCTGTTCACCGACAGCGCCGCGGCCAAGGTCAAGGAACTGATCGAGGAAGAAGGCAACCCCGAACTCAAGCTGCGCGTGTTCGTGCAGGGGGGCGGCTGCTCGGGCTTCCAGTACGGTTTCACGTTCGACGAAGCGGTGAACGACGACGACATGCAGATGGTCAAGAACGGCGTCACGCTGCTGATCGACGCGATGAGCCTGCAGTACCTGGCCGGAGCCGAGATCGACTACAAGGAAGGACTCGACGGCGCGCAGTTCGTGATCAAGAATCCGAACGCGACGACGACCTGCGGTTGCGGCTCGTCGTTCGCAGTCTGACCGCCCGCCGCGGCAGCGCAGCTTCCGCCCGCCCGCGAGGCGGCCTTCGGGCGTTGGCCGGCGCGGAGCCGCTTCAGGCCGGGTAGATCGCGCCGAGCACGCGCGGCCCGCTCGCCCCGGTGGCCTCCGGCGCATTGCCGGGAAGTCCGGCGAGCGCGCGCGCCGCCAGCCAGGCGAAAGCGGCCCCCTCGACCTGCTGCGCAGGCAACCCGCGGTGGCCGCTGTCGTGCACCGCGACCTCCGGCAGCAATCGGCGCAGACGCGCCATCAGGTCGTCGTTGGCGGCGCCGCCGCCGCAGACCAGAAGTTCGGCGACGTCGGGCGCGTGCGCGTGCGCGCGCAGCGCGTCGGCCGCGGCGCGCGCACTGAGCTCGGCCAGCGTGCTCTGCACGCGCTGCGCCGGCGCCGCGGGCAACGCATCGAGCGCGCGCTGCAACCACTCCATGTGGAAATGGTCGCGCCCGGTGCTCTTCGGCGGCGCGGCGGCGAAATACGGGTCTGCGAGCAGCGCGGCAAGCAGCGCGGGCAAGGGCTCGGCGCCGGCCGCCCACTCCCCGGCGGCGTCGAATGGTCGGCCGAGGTGGCGCTGCGCCCAGGCATCGAGCAGGGTGTTGCCGGGCCCGCAGTCGAAGCCGACCGCGCCCCCCGCTGCACCGAGCAGGGTCACGTTCGCGATTCCGCCGAGATTGAGCACGGCCAGCGCCTCGCCGGGCCTGCCGAACCAGGCGCGATGGAACGCAGGCACCAGCGGCGCGCCCTGGCCTCCGGCGGCGACGTCGCGGCTGCGGAAATCGGCCACCACGGTGATGCCGCAGCGCTCGGCCAGGCGCGCCGGAGCATTGAGCTGAACCGTGTAGCCGAGTTCGGGACGATGGCGCACGGTCTGGCCGTGCGCGCCGACCGCGCGCACCGCGGCGGCGGGAACAGCGGCGGATTCGAGCAGCGCGGCGACGGCATCGGCATAACAGTCGGCCAGCGCGCGCGCCGCCAGATGCGCCCGGTGCAACTCGTCGTCGCCGCGCCGGTTCAGGGCGTCGAGGGCGCTGCGCAGCGCCGCCGGCAACGGCCACTGGACATGGCCGCGCAGCGCCATGCCGGCGTCGTCGATGCGCAGCAGCACGGCGTCGACACCGTCGAGCGAGGTGCCCGACATCAACCCGACGTACAAGCCGTGCATGCGCGCGCCGCCGGACATCGGGCGCGACGCGCGCACTGCGTCAGTCGCGCGCCGCGCTGGCCACCGCGGTCCGCGGCAGCAGGTCGAGCCATTGCGTGCCGATGCGCGCATCGGCGAGGAACTGCGGCTTCAACGCTGCCGGCACCGCTCTGCCGCGCGGAGAGTAGTGCGCGATGAGCTTCGGGTTGACCGGACGGCCGTGGACGAAGAACTGGAAGTACAGGTGCGGTCCGGTCGACCAGCCGGTGTTGCCCGACAGCGCGATCACCTCGCCCTGCTTGACCTGTTCGCCGACGTGGACCTCGTACTTGCTCAGGTGCGAATAGATGGTCGCGAATCCGCCGGGGTGGTCGATCTTGACGTACTTGCCGTATCCGGTCCCCGGGCCGACGTACACCACGCGTCCGTCGGCGATGGTGCGCACCGGGGTGCCGATCGGGATCGCGAGGTCGATTCCCTTGTGGAATTCCGGCTTGTGGAAAATCGGGCTGATGCGCCAGCCGTAGCCCGAGGTCATGCGGTCGTAAGGAAGCGGCGACAGCAGGAACGCGCGCGCGACGCTGCCGCCGCTGGGCGTGTAGTAGCCGGAGGCTCCCGGGTGCTGTGCCGCGTCGAACCAGACCGCCTCGTGCGTGCCGTCGTGGGTCGACACCCGCGCGGCCAGGATGCGGCCGATGCGCAGAACACGGCCCTGCGCGACATAGACGCGGTAGGCGACGCGGAATTGGTCTCCCGGGTGCAGGTCGCGACGGAAATCGACTTCGCCGGCGAACAGATTGCTCAGTTGCGCGACCATCTGCTCGGGCATCCCCACCGCGTCGGCCGCCGCGTACAGCGAACTGTGCACGACGCCGCTGACGATCCGCGTCTGCGCCTGCGCCTGCATCACGTGCAGGCTGCTGCGCAGCGTGCCGTCGCCTTGCGCGACGACGTCGAGCTGGGTCCAGCTGACGCCGCCGGAGTGGTCCACCGGCGACAGCTGCGCCTGCAGCCTGTGCAGCCGGCCGACGCTGTCGACCTCGGCGCTGACCGGCCCCTGCGCCTCGCGCAGCACCTTGCGCAGCGAGGCGTCGGCAGCGAGCGCGCGCAACTGCGCCGGGTCGGTGACCTGCAGGCGCCGCAGAAGCGAATCGATGCTGTCGTCGCGGCGCACTTCGGTCGACGTGTAGGCGATCTGCGCCTGGGTGTCGAGCTGCTGCAGCTGGGCGCCGAGGTCGAGCTGCAGCGGTTGCTGCAGCAGCGTGACCGGGGGCAGCTTGGGCTGCGGGCCGTATTCGGCCAGGCCGAACGCCGTGACGCTGGTGAACAGGAGAATCGATCCCACGGCTCCGGCGACCCGCCCGGGGTGGCGCTCGACCGCTTCGCGCAGCGCGCGCCCACGTTGCGCGAGGCGCGCGGCCTCACTCGTAATCCAAGTCATGCACACTCCCGTCGACTTCGAGTGGCGATGAAACCCGCCGCCGCGACGGGCAACGGGACGAACACACCTTCGACAGCGCGAGGCAGCAGACGCGTCCAATACACTGCAACACTGCGACACTGCATGCCATGCCACTGCACGCCGCCTGGGCGCAAGGCCCATGACGGAAAAACAGCGGGCAAGTTTAGCATCCCCCTATGCCCGATTCAGTAAAAACACCGATGGCTGACTCAAGTAACACCGAACGCGCGGAAGTCTCCGACTTGCCCGACGCGCTGCGCCACGCGCTCGCGGTGACCCGCCGCGGCTGCGCCGAACTGCTGGTCGAAGCCGACTGGGTGGCCAAGCTGCGGCGCAGCGCGGCGACGGCCAAGCCGCTGCGCATCAAGCTCGGGCTCGACCCGACCGCTCCCGACATCCACCTCGGCCACACCGTGGTGCTGAACAAGCTGCGCCAGTTGCAAGACCTCGGCCACACGGTGATTTTCCTCATCGGCGACTTCACCTCGCGCATCGGCGACCCGTCGGGGCGCAACACCACGCGCCCGCCGCTGACCATCGAGCAGATCCGGGACAACGCGCGGACGTATTACGCACAGGCCAGCCTGGTGCTCGACCCGGAGCGCACCGAGATCCGTTACAACTCCGAGTGGAGCGAGGGCCTGGGCGCCGACGGCATGATCCGGCTGGCGGCCAGGTACACGGTGGCGCGGCTGCTCGAGCGCGAGGACTTCACCCAGCGCTTCCGCGCCGGGGTGCCGATCGCGATGCACGAACTGCTCTACCCGCTGATGCAGGGCTACGACTCGGTCGCGCTGCGCGCCGACCTCGAGCTCGGCGGAACCGACCAGAAGTTCAACCTGCTGGTCGGCCGCGACCTGCAGAAGGAGTACGGCCAGGAACCGCAGTGCATCCTGACCATGCCGCTGCTCGAAGGCCTCGACGGCGTCGACAAAATGTCCAAGTCGAAGGGCAACTACATCGGCATCCAGGAGGCCCCGGCGTCGATGTACGCCAAGCTGCTGTCGATCAGCGACACCCTGATGTGGCGCTACTACGAGTTGCTGTCGTTCCGCCCGCTCGACGACATCGCCCGCCTGAAGGCAGAGGTCGACTCCGGACGCAACCCGAAGGACGCGAAGGTGCAGCTGGCGCGCGAAATCGTCACCCGCTTTCACGACGCGGCCGCGGCCGACGCGGCGCAGGCCGACTTCGAGCTGCGCGCGCGCGGCGGCGTGCCCGACGACATCGCCGAGCTGCGGCTGGCGCTTCCGGCCGGCGGCATGGGACTGGCCGCGGCGCTGAAGGCCGCCGCCCTGGTGCCGTCGACCGCCGAGGCGCTGCGCATGATCGAGCAGCGCGGCGTGCGCGTCGACGGCGTGGTGGTCGAGGACCGCGCGCTCAAGCTCGGCGCAGGAACCCGCGTGCTGCAGGTGGGCAAGCGCAAGTTCGCGCGCCTCACGCTGGGCTGACGCGGCTACAGCATCGCCCCGGGCGGCTGCGCCAGCACCCGTTCGGCCAGGCGCGCATACAGCGCCGCGCCCAGCGGCAGCACGGCGTCGTTGAAGTCGTAGCGCGCGGTGTGCAGGAAGCAGCCGCCCTCGCCGCCGTGGCCGAGCCGCAGGTACGCGCCGGGAACCGCCTGCAGCATGAACGAGAAATCCTCCGCGCCCATGCTCGGCCGCAGGTCGCGCACCACCGCGGCGTCGCCGACCAGTTCGGCAGCGACTTCGGCGGCGTAGTGCGCGGCCTGCGGATCGTTGAGCGTCGCCGGGTAGACACGCTCGTACTGCAACTCGGCACGGGCGCCGAAAGCCTGCGCGACCGACTGCACGATGGTCTGAAGGCGCCGCTCGACCAGCGCCTGCACGTCGGCGCGGAAGGTGCGCACGGTGCCGACCAGCGTGACCTGGCGCGGAATCACGCTCATCGCGCCGAGGTCGCCGCCGTGCAGCGCGCAGATGCTGACCACGGCCTCGTCGAGCGGGTCGACGTTGCGCGCGACGATGCTCTGCACCGCGGTGATGATGTGCGCGGCCACCAGCACCGGATCGACCGCGATGTCCGGGTGCGCGCCGTGGCCTCCGCTGCCGTGGACCTTGATGGTGACGCGGTCGGCCGCGGCCATCATCGCCCCGGGCGCCAGGCCGATCGTCCCGGCCGGAAGCTGCGGCCAGTTGTGCATGGCGAAAATCCAGTCGGCCGGGAAACGCTCGAACAGGCCGTCGTCCATCATCGTCTTGGCGCCTCCCAGCCCTTCCTCGCCGGGCTGGAACACGCAGTACACGGTACCGGCGAAACGCCGCGTGGCGGCCAGGTAGCGCGCCGCGCCGAGAAGCATGGTGGTGTGGCCGTCGTGCCCGCAGGCGTGCATCACCCCGCCTTGCGCCGAGCGCCAGGGGAACTCGCTTTCCTCGCGGATCGGCAGCGCGTCCATGTCGGCGCGCAGCGCCACCGCGCGCACCACGCGCTCGGCGCCCGCCGGCGCCTCGGGCGAATCGAGCGCGCCGCGGATGACGCCGACCACGCCGGTGCGGCCGATCCCGGTGTGCACTTCGTCGACCCCCTGGCGGTGCAGCTGCTCGGCGACGAGCCGCGCGGTGCGGTACTCCTCGAAACCCAGTTCGGGGTGTGCGTGCAGATCGCGCCGGATGCGCGTGAGTTCAGCGTGGTAGGCGCTGATGTGCTGAATCGTGTCGGTGAGTTTCCACATCGGAAAATCGGCGCGCGGCGCCACGGCCGCCTACGTTGGCATTGAAGCACCGCGCCTGTCGCTGCGCAAACGACCGACGAGCTGTCTAAGATGCGTGTCTTCCCGATGCCACAGACGACCATGTCCGAGTCCAGCCCCGCCTCGATCGCCGCGCGCAGCGTGCGCCACGTCTGGCACCCGTGCACGCAGATGAAGCGCCACGCCGATTCGCCGCCGCTGGAAATCACCCGCGCCGAAGGCGTCTGGCTGTACGACGCGCAGGGCCGCCCGCTGCTCGACGCGATCAGTTCGTGGTGGGTCAACCTGTTCGGCCACAACCAGCCGCGGATCAAGGCGGCGATCGCCGCGCAGATGGACCGCGTCGAGCACGTCATGCTGGCCGGGTTGACGCATGCGCCGGTGGTCGAACTGTCCGAGCGGCTGGCCGCGCGGACCGGGCTCGACCACGCGCACTACGCCAGCGACGGCGCGTCGGCGACCGAGATCGCGCTGAAGATGAGCGCGCATTACTGGCGCAACGTCGGCCGCGCGCAGAAGAACCGCTTCATCGGCCTCGCCGGCGGCTACCACGGCGAGACGGTCGGCGCGCTGGCGGTGACCGACGTGGCGCTGTTTCGCGCCAGCTACGCGCCGCTGGTGCGCATCGCCGCGACCGTTCCGGTGCCCGACCCCCGCGCGCGGCCCGCCGGCGTCGACGAGGCGGCTTGGGTCGAGCGCGCCGCCGACGCGCTCGAGCAGCACCTGCAGCGCCACGCGGATGAAACCGCGGCGCTGATCGTCGAGCCGCTGGTGCAATGCGCGGCCGGTTTCGTCTGCTATCCGGCGCAGTACCTGGCGCGGGTGCGCGCGCTGTGCACGCGCTACGCGGTGCACCTGGTGGCCGACGAAATCGCCGTCGGCATGGGCCGGACCGGGACCTTCCTGGCCTGCGAACAGGCCGGCGTGAAGCCCGACTTCGTCTGCCTGAGCAAGGGCCTGACCGGAGGCTACCTGCCGCTGTCGGTCGTGCTGACGACCGAAGCCGTGTATGGCGCGTTCTACGCCGACGAGGTTGCGCGCGGCTTCCTGCATTCGCATTCGTACACCGGCAACCCGCTGGCGTGCGCCGCCGCGCTCGCCAGCCTCGATCTGCTCGACGACGCGCGGCTGCGCGACAACGCCGCGCTGGCGCAGCGCCTCGACGCGCTGTTCGCGCCGCTGCACGCCCACCCGCGGCTGCGCCACGCGCGCCGCCGCGGACTGATCTGGGCCTGGGACGTGGCCGACGCGCCGACCGATTTCCCCGCGCGCTACGCCGCCGCTGCGCAGCAGCGCGGCGTGCTGCTGCGGCCGATCGGCGCCACGCTGTACTTCATGCCGCCGTACGCGATCGACGACGACGCCGCGCTGCAACTGCGCGACGCCGCGCTCGGCGCGCTCGACGCGGTGGCGCCGGCGCCATGAGCGCGCGTACCCCGGCGTGGTTCGTCACCGGCACCGACACCGAAATCGGCAAGACCCTGGCCAGCTGCGCGCTGCTGCACGCGCTGCGCGCGCGCGCGCAGCGCGTGGTCGGCGCCAAGCCCGTGGCCGCCGGGCTCGACGCCGACGGCGTCAACGACGACGTGCGCCGGCTGCGCGCGGCGTCGACGCTGCGCGTGGCGCCACGGCTCGACAACCCGTACGCGCTGCCGCGCCCGGCGTCGCCGCACCTGGCCGCGGCGGAGCACGGCGTGCGCATCGAACTCGAGACGATCGCCGCCGCGGTCGACGCGCTGCGCGCGGCGGCCGACGCGGTGGTCGTCGAAGGCGTCGGCGGCTTTCTGGTGCCGCTGGGCGATGCGCTCGACGGCGGCGACCTGGCGCAGCGCCTGGCGCTGCCGGTCGTGCTCGTCGTCGGCCTGCGCCTGGGCTGCCTGAACCACGCCCTGCTCAGCGCCGAGGCGATCGCCGCGCGCGGGCTGCGGCTGGCCGGCTGGATCGGCAGCGCCGTCGACCCGACGATGGCGCTGCGCGAGGCCAACGTCGAGACCTTGCGCGAACGCCTGGACGCGCCGTGCCTGGGCGTGATCCCGCACCTGCCCGGCGCCGACCCGGCGCGCGCCGCCGCCCACCTGAGCCTGCCGCCATGGAACTGAAGCCCGCGTCGGCCTGGGACCTCGACGCCGAGCTGGCCGCGCTCGACGCGGCGCACCTGCGCCGGCGCCGCCGCGTGGTGCAGGCGTACGACGGTGCGCGACTGCGCGTCGACGGACGCGCGTTGCTGGCGTTCTGCAGCAACGACTACCTCGGCCTGGCGCAGCACCCGGCGCTGGTCGACGCCGCGCGCGAGGCGCTGGCGCGCTGGGGCGTCGGCGCCACCGCGTCGCCGCAGGTCTGCGGCCACAGCGCCGCGCACGAACAGCTCGAGCGCGAGCTGGCCGCGTTCGTCGACATGCCGCGCGCGCTGTACTTCTATGCCGGCTTCCCGGCCAACGTCGGCATCGTTCCGGCTCTGGTCGGGCGCGGCGACGCGGTGTTCTCCGACGCGTTGAACCACGCCTGCCTGATCGACGGCGCGCGGCTGTCGCGCGCGGACATCGCCGTCTACCCGCACCGCGACGTGGCCGCGCTCGAGCGGCTGCTCGCCGGCAGCAGCGCGCGCCGCCGGCTGATCGTCACCGACGCGGTGTTCAGCATGGACGGCGACATCGCGCCGCTGCGCGAGCTGCTCGCGCTGGCGCACGCGCACGACGCGCTGCTGCTGATCGACGACGCGCACGGCTTCGGCGTGCTCGGCGACGGCGGCCGCGGCAGCGCCGAGGCGTACGCGCTGCGCAGCCCGCGGCTGGTCTACATGGCCACGCTGGGCAAGGCTGCAGGTGTCTCGGGCGCCTTCGTCGCCGGAACCGACACGGTGGTGGAAACCATTCTGCAGCGCGCTCGCAGCTACACCTTCGCCACCGCGGCGCCGCCGCTGATTGCCGAGACGCTGCGCGCCGCGCTGCGCGTGATCGCCGCCGAGGGCTGGCGCCGCGACCGCCTGCGCGCGCTGGTCGCGCGGCTGCGCGCGGCGGCCGGCGCGCTGCCTCCCGGCTGGACGCTGGCCGACTCGGTCACGCCGATCCAGCCGCTGCTGATCGGCGACAACGCCGCCACGCTGGAGGCGATGGCCGCGCTGTGGGAGCAGGGCTTCTGGGTGCCGGCGATCCGGCCGCCGACCGTTCCGGCCGGCACCGCGCGCCTGCGCCTGAGCCTGTCTGCGGCGCACGAACTCGCCGACGTCGACCGCCTGCTGCAGGCGCTGGCGCGGCTGCCCGGCTGACGCCGCGGGCCAGCGCCGGCGCGGCGACGCGCCGGGTCAATCGTGGGCGTAGATGTCGCGGCGGCTGGTTTCCGGCAGCCACGGCAACGCCACGGCGATGCTCAGCGCGGCGACCGCGACCGGATACCACAGCCCCTGGTAGATGTTGCCGTGTTCGGCGACCAGCGCGAAGGCGATGGTCGGCAGCATGCCGCCGAACCAGCCGTTGCCGATGTGGTAGGGCAGGCTCAGCGAGGTGTAGCGAATGCGCGTCGGGAACAGTTCGACCAGCGCGGCGGCCAGCGGCCCGTAGACCAGCGCGACGTCGGCGGACAGCAGCGCCAGCAGCAGCACGATGCGCACCCTGTCGATGCGCGCCGGATCGGCCCGCGCCGGATAGCCCGCCGCACGCAGCGCCCGCGCCAGCCGCGCTTGCAACTGCTGCAGCGTCGACGCGTACACCGCATCGGGCAGCGCCTTGCCGTCGAACACCGGGATGACGTCGCGGCCGACCCGGATGCGCGCCAGTCCGCGCCCGTCGCGCTCGGCGTAGTCGACCGCCGCCGCGGCAAGCAGCTGGCGCGCGATGTCGCAGGAACTGTCGAAACGCGTCGTTCCCAGCGGGTTGAACTGGAACGCGCAGCCGCGCGCGTCGGCGACCAGCACGATGGGCGTGCGCGCGGTGGCCGCGGCCAGTTGCGGGTTGCCGGCCGCGGCCAGCGCGTGGAACGCCGGGAAGTACGCCACCACCGCGAACGCCAGGCCGCCGAGAATCACCGGCTTGCGCCCGATGCGGTCCGACAGGGCGCCGGCCAGCCAGAAGCACGGCATGGTCAGCAGCAGTGCGACCCCCATCAGCAGACCGGCGGTGACGCCGTCGATCTTCAGCGTCTGGGTCAGGAACAGCAGCACGTAGAACTGCCCGCAATACCACACGACACCCTGCCCCGCGGTCAGCCCGAACAGCGCCAGAAGCACGGTCTGCAGATTGGCGCCGTAGCCGAAGGCCTCGGTCAGCGGAGCCTTCGAGATGCGCCCCTCGCGCTTGATGCGCATGAACGCCGGCGATTCCGGAAGGCGCAGCCGGATCCAGATCGACGTGGCGAGCAGCACCAGGGAGACCAGGAAGCACAGCCGCCAGCCCCAGTCCTCGAACGCCGCGGCGCCGAGCGCCTCGCGCAGGCCCAGGGTCAGCGCCAGCGACAGCAGCAGGCCCAGCGTCGCGGTGGTCTGCACCCACCCGGTGTAGGCGCCGCGGCGATGGCGCGGCGCGTGCTCGGCGACGTAGGTCGCCGCACCGCCGTACTCGCCGCCGACCGCCAGCCCCTGCAACAGCCGCACCGCGATCAGGATGATCGGCGCGGCCACGCCGATCGACGCGTAGTCGGGCAGCAGGCCGACGACGAACGTCGACATGCCCATCAGCAGGATGGTGACCAGGAAGGTGTACTTGCGCCCGATCATGTCGCCGAGGCGTCCGAACAGCAGCGCGCCGAATGGGCGCACGACAAAACCGGCGGCGAAAGCCAGCATCGCGAAAATGAAACCCGACCCCGGATCGAGTTCGGCGAAGAAACGCCGGCCGATGATGTCGGCCAGCGCGCCGTAGAGATAGAAGTCGTACCACTCGAAGGTGGTCCCCAGCGCCGACGCGAACACGACGCGCCGTTCGTCGCGCCGCAGCGCCGCGCGCGCCGCCGTTGCGTGGTCCATCGCCAAGGCGCGCGCCCCCGCGGCTCAGACGCCCCAGACGATCGGCTCGTCGGCGTCGAGGCTGCGGCGCAGCAGTTGCAGGAACGGCCAGGCCCGCTGCTGCAGGGTGACTCCGCGCGCAGCGCCGCCCTGCGCTTCGTGCAAGCGGTCCTCCTCGGCGACCGCCGCCTGCAGCCGCGCGATCGCCTCGGCCATCGCCTCCGGCTCGATGATGCCCTGCGCGCCGGGCTCCTTGCCGATGATCGTCAGGATGCGCTCAGCCGGGCCCTGGTTCATGAACAGATCGGAATCGGCTTTCGACTTGAACTTGTACAGCATGCGACTGGCTCCTTGCGACGGCAGCGGGATCCCAGCATAGCGTGGCCGCCGCCGGCTGCGCAGCCGGCCATGCGCGAACAGGGGGCGCCGGCACGCGCATGCCGGATGCATCTCAGGGTTAACCCTGGATATTGCGCAATGTCAACGACAATGCATCATGCGGGGCCTATGTTTGGCTCCACGGCAAAGCGTCGTACGCCCCCTGGCATGCCGATGCCGACCATGAAGGAGCGCTGAGATGATCGATGGTACCGTCGTGGAACTGTCGCGGGTGCAGTTCGCTGCCACCGCGCTGTACCACTTCCTGTTCGTGCCGCTGACCCTGGGCATGACCTTCATGCTCGCGGCGATGGAGACGATCTACGTCGTCACCGGGCGCGCCATCTACAAACAGATGGTCGAGTTCTGGGGCAAGCTGTTCATGATCAACTTCGCGCTCGGCGTGGCCACCGGGCTGACGATGGAGTTCGAATTCGGCACCAACTGGTCGTTCTACTCGGGATTCGTCGGCGACATCTTCGGCGCCCCGCTGGCGATCGAGGGTCTGATGGCGTTCTTCATGGAGTCGACTTTCATCGGCCTGATGGTGTTCGGCTGGAAACGGCTGAGCAAGGTGCAGCACCTGCTCGTGACGTACCTGGTCGCGCTCGGCTCGAACCTGTCGGCGCTGTGGATCCTGGTTGCCAACGGCTTCATGCAGGATCCGCAGGGCGCGCACTTCAACCCGGTGACCATGCGCATGGAACTGACCAGCCTGCCGGACCTGATCTTCAGCCCCGACGCGCAGGCCAAGTTCGTCCATACCAGCATCGCCGGCTACGTCACCGCGGCGGTGTTCGTCGCCGGAGTCAGCGCGCTGTACATGTACCAGAAGCGCCACATGGATCTGGCGCGGCGCTCGTTCCGCATGGCCGCGCTGTTCGGCGTGCTGTCGACCGCGGGGGTGATCACCCTCGGCGACGCGCTGGGCTTCGTCGGCGCCCACGCCCAGCCGTCGAAGCTGGCGGCGATGGAAGCGATGTGGCAGACCGAGCCGGCGCCGGCGGCGTTCAACGTCATCGCGTGGCCGTCGCAGCGCGCGCACCGCAACCTGTTCGCGGTGCGGGTGCCGTACGTGCTGACGCCGCTGCTGACCCACACCATGACGCAGACGGTCCCTGGAATCGACCAGATCGT
The DNA here is from genome assembly GCA_021798395.1 of Pseudomonadota bacterium. Taxonomy (GTDB): domain Bacteria; phylum Pseudomonadota; class Gammaproteobacteria; order Burkholderiales; family Burkholderiaceae_C; genus Thiomonas_A. The sequence continues at coordinate 1,170 of JAJZHS010000023.1, read as the reverse complement.
CGCCGACAACGTCAAGCGCATCGAGAGCGGAATCCCGGCGGTGACCGCGCTGAAAGTCCTCAGCAGCGACCCGCACAACGCCCAGGCGCTGGCGCAGTTCGACGCCCACCAGAAGGATCTCGGCTACGGCTTCCTGCTGCAGCGCTACGCGCCCGACGTGACCCGGGCCACTCCGGCGCAGATCCAGCAGGCCGCGTGGGACAGCATCCCGAACGTGTTCACCGAGTTCTGGGCCTTCCGCAGCATGGTCGGACTCGGCCTGCTGATGCTGGCGTTCTTCGTGCTGGCGACGATATTCACCGTGCGCAACGACGTGCAGCACCAGCGCTGGTTCCTGCGCCTGGCGCCGTGGATGATCCCGGTGCCGTGGATCGCCTGCGAAATGGGCTGGGTCACGGCCGAGATCGGGCGCCAGCCATGGACCGTGTTCGGCCTGCTGCCGACCTGGATGAGCGCATCGACGCACAGCGTCGGCTACATGGTGTTCTCGCTGATCGGTTTCCTGGCGCTGTACTCGACGTTCATCGCCGTCGAGATGTACCTGATGGTGAAGTTCATCCGCAAGGGCCCCGACGCGCACGCCGGCGCCGGCGGCACCCCGCCCCCCGCCTACGGCAGAGGGTTCGCCACCGCAGGCGCGATGATGCGCAAGGAGGATTGAGAACATGGAGCCCTATCTGTTTCTGAAAGTGCTGTGGTGGCTCGTGCTCGGCGTGCTGCTGTGCGGGCTGGCGATCATGGTCGGCATGGACATGGGCGTCGGCACCCTGCTGCGCTTCGTCGGCCGCAGCGACCTCGAGCGACGCGCCTGCCTGAACGCGGTCGGGCCGCACTGGGACGGCAACCAGGTCTGGTTCATCCTCGGCGGCGGCGCGATCTTCGCCGCCTTCCCGCTGCTGTACGCGACCGCTTTCTCGGGCCTGTACATCGTCATGCTGCTGCTGCTGTGGACGATGATCGTGCGGCCGCTGGGTTTCGAGTACCGCAGCAAGCTGCCGTCGGCGCGCTGGCGCAACGTCTGGGACTGGACGCTGCTGGTCAGCGGCGCGGTGCCGATGATCGTCTACGGCGCTGGCGTCGGCAACATGTTCCTCGGCGTGCCGTTCCATTTCGATTGGGACATGCGTTCGTATTACACGGGCAGCTTCATCACCCTGTTCAATCCGTTCG